>NZ_VNIB01000012.1 GCF_008124615.1 Geothermobacter ehrlichii | reverse complement strand
GTGACCGGTGGTCACGATCAAAGGCGAGAAAGGCTAAATCTCTCGCGCGGGAGTCGTTTTTTCAATTGACCGGTGTCTTTTTAATGGGTGACCCCAAGCTTGTGCTAGCTGGAACAAGCCCTCCAACGCCCGGTCGATCTCGGCTTCGAAAGCACCCTGAAACCGGTAGTGAAAAAGAGCATCGCCGGGGACATCCTCTATGTCTAGCCCGGTTTATTCATCCGCGTTTGTCGCGAAGCCGGCAAGTGTGCGTCAGACCAGGCGCAACGAGCACGGCCTTGCCCTGCATAATGAAAAAGAATGAAAAAGAACTAAAAGGGAACATCCAAATGATTTTTACACACCACCAAACGCCAAACTCTAATTAAGGCCGATTTTTCTAAACTTCCTGCTTGAAATCTCCGAAAAGCTAAGTAGCCTAACCATAAGAAGAATTTGCTTGACAACCAGCGTCGCTGATGGTAATGCTTAGCCATCTTTTTTACTCTCCACCATGCAAGTGCCTTATTTTACTAGTCAAATTGACCAAAACACTAAAGCGGGGGGAGAACCATGCTGACCGGTATAACGTATTTCGTGGCAACCGTCGTCCTTATTCCTCTAGGATTTGTCTTTATTGCCTCAGCCCTAAAATTGATTTTCTCTGACCGCGGAGAGTATGAAAGAATTCATCGCAGGACCAAATGGAAGTTAGGGGCAGCTCTCAAAGGACAACTTCATGACGGATACGCTTTAGGCAGCAATTACTTAATCAAGGAAGGTCTAGCTATTGGCAACGACGGGCAATGGATTTCTCAATCTGCCATATCAGATGAAGCAATAGAAAAAATCACTTTTTGACCTAGCGGCCCTAATCAGCTTATTGTTAGCCTCTGCTTTTTTGGCAGAGGCTTTTTATTCATTGCATAGTCCCTGTGCTACTTTGGGGGGAGGCAGGTGCAGCAATTTAAGTTTAAAGGCTGGGTACCAAACACCTCTGGTGCTATTTCTTTCTCACTTTTTGGTGAGTCCTCTTGCCCTTCACCAACCATTCGCTGGCACCGAGCTGACGCAGATTTTAGATATATTATCTGTGCACAGAAACGTCAGCTACTCGATTCAGCAATCCCCTTTTTTAAGAGAACGCTTAATCGCATATTATATAAACAGAGTGGGGAGTTTTATTTTCTTTGTCTAGCAAATGGGAATGGAGAGATCCCTAAGGATGGCGGTCGCATTAACGGCTATGTTTTAATTTTTGACATTCGGCAGTGGCCATCATGCCTTGGCCGCCTCAAACAATACACCTCATATTTAAGCGACTTCGATATTGACTCTAAACAAACCCTAAATTCATACTTTCATGATAAGTTTGACAAATGTCTGGCTGACGTCGCACCTCTTGCCTATGCTATGGCCCAATTTACCCTTGAGCGAAATGGCATCACAGAAATTCTAGTATCTTCTCCATACCCCAGCCCCACTTTTCATCCAGCCCCAATTGTTGAAACAGACGATAGAGAAAGACACATAGCTGGGCACAACCAAATCTACAAGATTGCCTCACAATGCTTCATCTTCATTAAAGATATCTCCCACTACCACCAAAACCACACAAAATCAACAGACTCAATTGTAAAGCTACACCCTGTTAAAGACGAGCACAGCAACGATTGGAAGCTTTTGACAATAAAGGAACTTTACAGCCAAACTATAGAATTCAAAAGAGACCCCTCTGACAAAGTTTGCGCAAACGCAAGCGGAATTATTCCATACGTCAAATGTTTTCTAGACATTGTCGGACAAATAGACAATTTACCCAAGCTTAAATTAGACTATCTCAAAGAGTCGCTAGACGCAAACCACAGAAAGGTCCAGGCAAATGAATCAAAATCATTTAACTACCAGCAGTTCTTTTTAACTGTATGGCTAAGCATAGTAGGCATAATATTTAGTGTCACCAGCTTTTTGGAAATCCTTCCAGAAACAAACAAGAGCTATATCGTTTATAAATATCCAGCTTTTTTTCGTCTTGCCGTAGATATTATAGCAAACCCAATAAAAACATTTTCTTGGGTCACCGCTCTAATTATAATTTTTAGCTTATTAAGTGGAATTTATCGACAGCCAATATTTTACTATTTGTTAAGCAAGTATAGAGACATCCAAAGAATATTCATATGCCTTCCATTGCTATTCAACATAGTCACACAACTATGCTTTGGAGTAGCCGTATTTATAATATATTTTTTTATAATTAAATAGAATTATTTTGAACTCCGTGCGGAATTCCGGGACATAATACTATTTTTTACTCCCACCTGCCCCCGAATCCCCCACCTGTCTGGCCTTGCAACTTGAGAGCAGGGACATGGACCAGACCAACCTTCAATCCGGCCGTCCGCCAAGAACCGCCTAGGCCCATCTGCTGCGCCGGCTGTCCCACCCTCTACGCACCGGAGAAGATCTTTCGTCGGGAAACGCCCTGGGGGCAGGTCTTGAATTATAACCTTTTTGCACTATCCTCAATCCATGTCCAGACCACTGCGAATTGAATTTCCCGGCGCAGTCTATCACATCACCTCACGTGGCAACGCCAAGGCGGACATCTTTCTGGATGACGGCGACCGGCTTCTGTTTCTGAAGACCCTGACCCGGGTCGTCAAACGCTTCAACTGGCTCTGTCACGCCTACTGCCTGATGGACAACCATTACCACCTGCTGATCGAGACCCCGGAAGGAAACCTCTCTGCCGGGATGCGGCAGCTCAATGGCGTCTACACCCAGGCTTTCAACCGAAAACATGGTCGCGTCGGTCATGTTTTCCAGGGAAGATTCAAGGCCATCCTGGTCGAGAAGCAAAGTCATCTGCTCGAACTGTGTCGCTATGTCGTACTCAACCCGGTGCGGGCAGGAGCGGTTGGGCATCCGGCGGACCATCCCTGGAACAGCTTCCTTGCGACGCTTGGCAAGGAGCCTTGCCCACCCTTTCTGTCCACGGACTGGATCCTCAGCAACTTTTCCCAAAGCCGCGACAAGGCCAAAAGCACCTATCGGCAGTTCATTGAAGGCGGATTGGCTCAATCTCGCTCACCCTGGACACAGCTGCACAGCCAGATTGTGCTGGGTGGGGATGCGTTTGTGCAGAAGGTCAAGAATTTACTGGAAGACAGAAAGCTCGCCGCCGAAATCCCTCGTCATCAGCGGCAGCTTGGCCGCCCCGCGCTGGAAGACCTGTTCCCCCGGGACAAGCTGCTCTCAAAACAGGAGCGCAATCGTCTGATCCGTGAGGCGCACCTTGCGCATGGCTATCGACTGACAGAGATTGCCCGGGCTTTCGGGCTGCATTACACCACCATCAGCAAGATCGTCAACGCCGAAAACCGATAATTCAAGACCTGACCCCAAGCTTGTGGGAAAGAATATGACTGACAAAGATCAGCAAAAACTCCCGATTCTTGCCCATCCGACAGAAGAGCCTTCGGTTTTTCTGCCAGAAAACCTGCTTGCCAAGGCGTCATCAATGAAAGGCGGCAGTCGCAGCAAACTCCCTGCCTGTTGCCTGCTCGACTTTGATGGCGAGCTGGTGGCAGTGGCACGAGAGCATTTCGGTGCAACAACCAATGCTGATTGGCCCTGTTTCCATACATCGCTTCTGGTGATTGAACGAGACGGTTTCGAAATGGGCCTGATCGGTGGAACGGTCGGGGCCTCCTTTGCAGTACTGGTCTGCGAGCAGTTGATCGCCAGCGGTTGCCGCCATTTGATCGGTTACAGTTCCGCAGGATCGATCAGCAATCAGCTGCCTCCACCCTATATGATGGTTCCCGACCGGGCCATTCGTGATGAAGGTACATCCTATCACTATCTTCCTCCCGCACCCTGGATTGAAGCCGGCGGCCAGTTGCCTCAGATCTTGGCTCGTCATGCGGAGAGCTGCGGCTTACCGGTCTGCCGTGGGGCGACCTGGACCACAGACGCTCCCTACCGGGAAACCGCCTCGCAGATCGAGCAATATCGTGCTGACGGGGTGCAGACCGTGGAAATGGAGGCAGCGGCCTTGATGGCTCTGGCCCAAGTCAAGAAGGTTGAAATTGCCTCGCTGCTGCATGTAACGAACACCATGGCCACTGGCGATAGCGATTTTCACAAAGGGCCGAAAGATATCAACCACAAAGTGATTGAATGTTGCCTGGAAGCGTTAAGAGAAGCCATTGAACTGGGGCCTTGCCGATGAAGATCAGGGAAAGCGGCATGCCCGAAGAGGGGATGTGGGCCGATTTTTTCAACCCGGGAAAAATTCTTGAAAAACTCGGGTTGTCATCATCCACAGGGAATGTGGTCGACTTCGGTTGCGGTTACGGAACCTTTTCCATTGCCGCAGCACGAATGGTTTCCGGCCATGTCTACGCCATCGACATCGATGCAGAGATGATTGCCGTGACCACGAAAGAGGCGCAGCAGGCGAACCTTGACAACCTGCAAACCGTGTTGCGGGACTTCATGAAAGAAGGGACAGGTCTTGCTGACGGCAGTATCGACTATGTCATGCTTTTCAACATCCTGCATGCCGAACAGCCCGAACTCCTGCTGAATGAGGCCTGTCGCATCCTGGCACCAAAAGGCAAGCTGGCCGTCATCCACTGGAATTACGATCCGACTACGCCGCGTGGCCCTTCGATGGAAATCCGTCCCCGCCCCGAACAGTGCCAAGCCTGGGCCGAAGACGCCGGATTCCAACTGTTGCCGCCGGGCCTCATTGATCTGCCGCCTTACCATTACGGCATGCTGTTCGAACGGATACCGAGTGGAGATGCGTGATGAAGGCTGCAGAAAGCGAAAACGGAACAGAAATCTCACTGGGATAAAACATTCACCGAATCCACAGCCTTCTTGAGTCGGGAATTCCGGGGGCATAATACTATTTTTTTACTCCCACCTGCCCCCGCCCCCCACCTGTCTGGCCTTGCAACTTGAGAGCAGGGACATGGACCAGACCAACCTTCAATCCGGCCGTCCGCCAAGAACCATCCAGGCCCAGCTGCTGCGCCGGCTGTCCCACCCTCTACGCACCGGAGAAGATCTTTCGTCGCGTGCGGACCCTGGCCAGTTCGGGGGTCGATGCCGTGCACTTGGCCAACTGCGTGATGAGCCTCTGCCCACTCCACAAGAAGTACCTCAACCTGCTACGGGCCGAGTTCCCTCAGATCACCTTCGTCGAGAGGACCCACGAGGTGGACATGAAACTCGAAAGGCTGTTCGTACGCGACTTTCGGGACGGGGTCTGCAGCGGAAAGACGATTGATGGTTTCCTCGACAAGGTTATGCCTGTACTCTTAGCCAAACAGCAAAACGCGCCCAGATAGTTGCAACGAAGAACTTTTGCCGGTCAACACGCAAACCCAGGAGAAAAAAATGAACCGAAAGGAATTGATGGCCCTGTTCAACAACCCGACCCGCCTTGGCACCCTGGCCACCGCAGACAGCAGCGGCAAGGTCGACAATGCTGTCTTCTCGGCCCTGCAGATGGTCGACGAAAACACCGTAATGATGGCAATCGGCGACAACCGTTCCTATGCCAACCTGCGCGAAAACCCCCGGGCGGCTTTCGTCTTTTTCCATCCCGCCCCCGACCCCTATGCCTGGCAGGGCGGCCGGGTCTACATGTCGGTCGTGAAGGCCGACGAGTCAGGACCGGTTTTTGACCAGATGGTCGGCACGGTTCGCCAGATGGCCGGCGACAGGGCGGCCGACAACATCAAGGCGGTACTCACCTTCGCGATCGACGAGGTACGTCCGCTGATCGACAGCGGCAAATAGGACAGTTAATCCACGCTCTCCCTTTTCGCCTTCGAGTGAAAGGGGAGGGGCATGGCTGCCGGCAACGCGAACGAGTCCTCCACCAGAAAAAACGCTTTCCTTGATATTGAGTGAAGGAGGGGCGAAGAAGGGCCGGTGAACGACTCGTCCCTACTTCAACCGCCAGGTCGTTCCTTCCTTGCTGTCGAGCAGCTCGATGCCGGCGGCGGCCAGTTCGTCGCGGATCTCGTCGGCGCGGACGAAGTCGCGCTCGGCCCGCGCCCGGCTGCGCTCGGCGATCAGCGCCTCGATCTGTTCCGGAGTATAGTCGACCGCCTGCAGACCGCTCGCCTTCTGCCTTTCCAGCCAGTCGGCCGGATCGGAGCCGAACAGCCCCAGCACGCCGCCCAGCTCCCGCAGCTTGCGCGCCCCGTCGGCGATCACCTGCAGTGACAGGGGGCATTCGTCGAACCGGGCCTCGCCGATCAGCCGGTTGATCCCGCGCACCGCCTCGAACAGGTGGCCGATGGCCGCGGCGGTGTTGAAATCATCGTCCATGGCGGCGGCGAAGAACTCGTCCAGGTGCTCGATCTTGTCATAGACCTCCCGCTCGGCATCGGTGATCTGCGGGCAGATCGCCTTCTCCGGCAGCGGATGCCGGCGCAGGGTGTCGTCGGCGGCCGCCAGCGCCTCATAGAAGCGGGTCAGCCCGGCTTTCGCCTCCTTCAGGTTCTGATCTGAAAAATCGATGGGCGACCGGTAGTGGGCGGTGAGGATGAAGAAGCGCAGAATTTCCGGATCGTACTGCCGGAGAATCTCGCGAATGGTGAAGAAATTGCCGAGCGACTTGCTCATCTTCTCCTGGTTGACGTTGACGAAACCGTTGTGGATCCAGTAGCGGGCGAAGGGCTTGCCGGTGACGCCTTCCGACTGGGCGATCTCGTTTTCGTGATGGGGGAAGATCAGGTCGCGGCCGCCGCCGTGGATGTCGAAGGTGTCGCCGAGCAGGCTGGAGCTCATGGCCGAACACTCGATATGCCAACCGGGACGGCCCGGCCCCCAGGGGGATTCCCAGCTCGGCTCGCCCGGCTTGGCCGCCTTCCAGAGGGCGAAGTCCATCGGGTCCTCCTTCTGCTCGCCCGGAGCGATGCGGGCGCCGGCCTGCATCTCCTCCATGTTGCGCCCACTGAGCTTCAGGTAGCCGGGAAACTTGCGCACCCGGTAGTAGACGTCACCTCCGGCCTCGTAGGCGAGACCCTTGTCGATCAGCCGTTCGACCAGCTCGATGATCTGCGGGATGTACTCGGTCGCCCGCGGCTCAAAGGTCGGCTTGGCCAGGCCCAGGGCTTCCATGTCCTCATCGAAGGCCTTGATGAACTCCTCGGCCAGCTCCCGGCTCGAAATTCCCCGCTCGTTGGCCCGGTTGATGATCTTGTCGTCGACGTCGGTGTAATTGCGCACGTAGGTGACCTCGTACCCGGCATACTGCAGGTAGCGGTAGATGACGTCGAAAACGATATTGGCGCGGGCATGGCCGATGTGGCAGTAGTCGTAGACCGTCACGCCGCAGACGTACATCCTGACCTTGCCCGGCTCCAGCGGAACGAACTCTTCCTTCTTGCCGCTCAGGGTGTTGTAAACACGCAGGCTCATTTTTTTCTCCAGAATTCAAATGCGGCCACGAAGACATGAAGATCACGAATCAACCCTGGAGAGAGAATTTCTTCGTGTCCGTCGTGACTTCGTGGTGGATTCTAACTTCTACTTTTTCAGCTTCGCCCAGCTGTCGCGCAGGGTGACGGTGCGGTTGAAGACCGGCGCCCCAGCGCTTGAGTCGACGCTGTCGGCGGTGAAGTAGCCGGTCCGTTCGAACTGCACGGTCTGTCCCGGGGTCACTTCGAGCAGCGAAGGCTCGACCCAGGCTTCGGTTTCGACCAGGGAATCGGGGTTGAGGCAGTCGCGGAAATCCTCGGCCCGGTCCGGGTTCTCCTCCCGGAAGAGGCGGTCGTAGAGCCGCACCGGCACCCGGCGGCCGTGGACCGCCGACACCCAGTGGATGGTCCCCTTGATCTTGCGACCGTCGGCCGGATTGGCGCCGAAGGTATCAGGATCGCAGCTGCAGCGCAGTTCGACCACCTCGCCGGCGGTGTCCTTGATCACCTCGTCGCAGCGGATGACGCAGGCGTTGCGCAGGCGCACCTCGCGGCCGGGCGCCAGGCGGAAGAACTTCTTCGGCGCCTCCTCCATGAAATCGTCCCGCTCGATGTAGATCTCCGGGGTCAACAGCAGTTCGCGCTCCCCCAGTTCCGGCCGCTGCGGGTGATTGGCGCCACGGCAGACGATTTCGCTCTGCGGCAGATTGGTGATGGTCACCTTCAGTGGCCTGAGCACCGCCATCCGCCGCAGGGAGGTTTCGTTGAGCACCTCGCGGACGCAGTCCTCGAGCACCGACAGATCGATCCAGGCCTCCGACTTTCCGACGCCGATCCGGTCGCAAAAGAGACGGATCGCCTGCGGCGGATAGCCGCGCCGGCGCATGCCCGACAGGGTCGGCATGCGCGGATCGTCCCAGCCGGCGACCAGCTTTTCCCGCACCAGCTGCAGCAGCTTGCGCTTGCTCATCACCGTGTAGGTGAGGTTGAGGCGGGCGAACTCGATCTGCTGCGGGGCGTGAATGCCGAGCTGCTCGATGAACCAGTCGTAGAGCGGCCGGTGATCCTCGAATTCGAGGGTGCAGATCGAATGGGTGATCCCCTCGATCGAATCCTCCTGGCCATGGGCGAAATCGTACATCGGGTAGATGCACCACTTGTCGCCGGTGCGATGGTGCCGGGCGTGCAGGATGCGGTACATGACCGGATCGCGCAGGTTGATGTTGGGCGAGGCCATGTCGATCTTCGCCCGCAGCACATGGCTGCCGTCGGGGAATTCGCCGTTCTTCATCCGCTCGAACAGCTCGAGGTTCTCCTCCACCGACCGGTCGCGATAGGGGCTGGGAATACCCGGTTCGGTGAGGGTGCCGCGGTTGACGCGGATCTCCTCCGGACTCTGGCTGTCGACATAGGCCTTGCCGGCCTTGATCAGCTGCACCGCCCAGGCGTAGAGCTGGTCGAAATAGTCGGAGGCGAAATAGAGGTGTTCGCCCCAGTCGAAGCCGAGCCAGCGCACGTCGCGCTGAATCGCCTCGACGTACTCCTGCTCTTCCTTGACCGGGTTGGTGTCGTCGAAGCGCAGGTGACAGCGGCCGCCGTAGATTTCGGCCAGGCCGAAGTTGAGACAGATGCTCTTGGCGTGGCCGATGTGCAGATAGCCGTTCGGCTCCGGCGGGAAGCGGGTCACCACCTCGCTGCGGCGGCCGCTGGCCAGGTCGGCGTCGATGATGTTGCGGATGAAGTTGCTCGGGGTCGTCGTGGTTTCTGCCATGTCTGTTCTATCCAGGAAGATGAAAAAACTGCCGGAATCTCACCACGAAGACACGAAGAAGATTCTCCGGTTTTCGCTCCGTGTCCTTCGTGCCTTCGCGGTCGCTTCACCCATTTTAAACGTCCAGCTCGGCGCCGATGTCGACCTCGGCCATCAGCACCACGGCGTGGGCGGCGATCCCTTCGCCGCGGCCGGCAAAACCGAGTTCCTCGGTGGTGGTCGCCTTGATGTTGACCTGCCGGATGTCGACCTGGCAGAGGGCGGCGATCGTCTCCACCATGGCGCCGATGTACGGCGCCAGCTTCGGCCGCTGGGCGATGATGGTGGCGTCAAGATTGCCGACCCGGAAACCGCGCCGGGCGGCGATGGCGAGAGTTTCCGCCAGCAGCTTGCGGCTGTCAATCCCCTTGTAGGCGGGATCGCTGTCGGGAAAATGCCGGCCGATGTCCCCTTCGCCCACGGCACCGAGAACCGCATCGCAGATGGCGTGCAGCAGCACGTCGGCGTCCGAATGCCCCATCAGACCGAAATGCCAGGGAATCTCCACCCCTCCGAGAACCAGCCTGCGTCCGGAGACCAGGCGGTGCACATCGTATCCGTGTCCAATACGCATCATCGGTCCACCTCCTGCGCCGCCAGCAGTGCCTCGGCCAGAATCAGGTCTTCCGGCGTGGTGATCTTGATATTGCGGTAGTCGCCGCGCACCACGGCCACGGGCCGCCCCAGACGCTCGACCAGCGAAGCGTCGTCGGTGCCGACATGGCCGTCGGCCAGCGCCCGCTCGTGCGCCTCACGGATGACGGCAAAGGGGAAGGCCTGTGGCGTCTGAGCCAGCCAGAGCCGGTCGCGCCGCGGCGTTCCGGCAATCAGGCTGTCTTCGACCACCTTGACCGTGTCCTTGACCGGCACGCCGACGATGGCACCGCCCGTTTCGCGCGCCGCCGCCAACAGGGGCTCGATCAGGGCAGCGTCGAACAGCGGCCGGACGCCGTCATGAATCAGCACCAGGTCGTCGTCGGCAGCAAGACAGGCCCGCAGTCCCAGACGCACCGAATCCTGGCGCTCGACGCCGCCGTCGACCATGGCCCGCAGCTTGCGGTAGCCGCCGGGCCCGACGACCTGCTGCCGGCAGAGTTCCTGTTCACGGGCCGGCACCACCAACACCAGGTGGTCGATCGCCGAATGCCGCTCGAACAGATCGAGGGTATGGGCCAGAATCGGCCGTCCTCCCAGTTGCAGAAACTGCTTGCTGGTTTCGCTGCCCATGCGCCGACCCATGCCGGCAGCCGGTATGACGACCCATACGGCCATGAATCCGCCTTTCCGCCATCCTCCGGGCCACCGCCGCGCCCCGGGGCCAAAAAGAAAGACCGGGCGGCAAGGCCCGGTCGGCTCATTGGTCTCTGCAATCCGGATCAGTTCAGGAGCATGTTCTCGACCCGCTGGGCCACCTTCTCCTCGTCCTTGCCCTCGGCCAGGGCGATCTCCGAAATCAGCAGCTTGCGGGCCAGTTCCAGCACCTTTTTCTCGCCGTAGGAGAGCTCCTTGTCTTCCTTGATCAGGTAGAGCTCGCGCAGCACCTCGGCCACCTCCAGCGGATCGCCCGACTTGATCTTCTCGTTGTACTCCCGCTGTCTCCGGCTCCAGGAGGCGATGGCGCCGACACCGTTTTCCGGCTTGTTCTCCAGCACCTGGTAGACACGGGCCACCTGCCGCTTGCTGATCAGGCGACGCAACCCCACCTGTTCGACATTGCCTACCGGTACCATGATGGTCATATCGGTGTCGACAATGCGCAATACATAGAATTCGCTCTCGATACCGGCGAACTCCCGCGACTCGATGGCCTCGATGACACCTACCCCCTGTGCCGGATAGACTGCCCGATCACCGACCTTGAACGTCTTCTCTGAATTTCGCATTCTTACAAAATAGCACAACAAACCATGGACGTCAAACCGAAAGGCTTTAGAAACTCTATACTTACAGATTTTGCCTGCCGTTTTCGCCCGCCCTGTGCTAGTCTGCTTTCCAGTCTGAATTCCCCCCTGCCGGGTACGGCCGTGCACCGGCAGGCATTTCCTTGCCACGAGGGTCGCCCATGCCGCGTCTGCTGCTCTACACCCTGCTGCTGAGCCTGTGTCTCGCCCGTCCCGTCTTCGCCGCAACCGCCGACGATCAGCTCGGCT
Source organism: Geothermobacter ehrlichii (assembly GCF_008124615.1). Lineage (NCBI taxonomy): Bacteria > Pseudomonadati > Thermodesulfobacteriota > Desulfuromonadia > Desulfuromonadales > Geothermobacteraceae > Geothermobacter > Geothermobacter ehrlichii. Next base: position 100,643 of record NZ_VNIB01000012.1, on the reverse strand, counting down.
TTGCCGATCGGCTCTTTTCCGAAGAGGACTACTACCGGGCCGTCACCGAGTACAAGCGCTTTCTCTACCACTTTCCGGACCATCCGGAAGCTCCCGGCGCCCTGCTGCGCATGGCGCGGGCCTACCTGGCCGGCGAACGCTTCGAAGAAGCCGACAGAACGCTCGAGCAGCTGGCGGCCTCCTTTCCCGACAGCCCCGAGGCCGTCCGCGGCGCCCTGCTCTACGCCGAAGCGGCCTTTCGCCGCCACGACTATCTGCGCGCCCGGCAGCGCTACCGCCAGGCGGCGCGAACCTATCCCCGGCTGCGGCAGCAGGCCGACTACCGGATCGCCTGGTGCCTGATCGAGGAGGAAAAGTACGCTGACGCCCGTCAGCTGCTGGCCCCGCTGCCGGGAACCCAGGCCACCGCCCTGGCCGCCGGCATCGACCGGCTGCAGAGCCTCCCCCTGAAGTCCCCCGCCACCGCCGGCGTCCTGTCGGCGCTGCTGCCGGGCGCGGGGCAGGTCTATACCGGCCGCTACCGGGACGGCGCCATCGCCCTGGCGCTCAACGCCGCCTTCATCTTCGCTGCCGTCGAGGCCTTCGACAACGACAGCCCGGTGCTGGGCGGCATTCTGACCTTCATCGAACTCGGCTGGTACGGCGGCAACATCTACAACGCCGTCAACAACGCCCACAAGGGCAACCGCCGCCGGCTGGAAGAGGAACGGACATCCCTGCGCCGACGCTACGGCCTGGACCTGGAAGCGGGCCCGAATCTCGGCATGATCCGGCTGCGCTGGAGGTTCTGAGATGGGCGAGCATCCCGTGATCGGTGTGGTCGGCGCCGGCGCCCTCGGCCTCTATTACGGCGCCATGCTGCAGCGCAGCGGCCTCGAGGTCCGCTTCCTGCTGCGCCGCGACTTCGAGGCCGTTCGCCGGAAAGGACTGTGGGTGCACTCGTCGGTACACGACAGCTTTCATCTTGCCGGGGTGCGCGCCTTTGCCGACAGTCGGGCGATGGGGCCGGTCGACCTGGTCCTGGTCGGCCTGAAGACTTTCGCCAATCACCTGCTGCCCGAGCTGGTCCGCCCCCTGCTCAAACCCGAGACCGCCATCCTCACCCTGCAGAACGGCCTCGGCAACGAAGAGCTGCTGGCCGATGCCTTCGGTGCCGAACGGGTGCTGGGCGGCGTCGCCTACCTCTGCTCCAACCGCGGCGAGCCGGGGCACGTTCACCATCTCGGCGAGGGGCGCATCCGCCTCGGCGAGATGACCGGCGCTGCCGGCGGCCGGACGCGGCGGCTCGCCGAGCTGTTCGACCGGGCCGGCATTCCCTGCGAGGCGGTCGACGATCTGGGCCGAATCCGCTGGGAAAAACTGGTCTGGAACATCCCCTTCAACGGCCTGTGCGCCCTGACCGGCAGGGATGTCACCGAGCTGCTGGCGCATTCGCCCAGCGCCCGGCTGGTGGAAGCGATGATGCAGGAAGTGGTAGCGGCGGCCAACCGTCAACCGTTGCGCCAGCCGATCGACGGCGACGCCTTCATCGCCCGGATGCTGGCGATGACTGCACGGATGGATCACTACCGCCCCAGCATGATGATCGACCGCAGCGAAGGCCGGCCGCTCGAGCTGGACGCCATCTACGCCGTCCCCCTGCGCCGGGCGGAACGGGTCGGCAGCCCGATGCCCCGGGTGGCAATGCTCTACAGCCTGCTCGATCTGGGCGAAGCCGGCGGCGAAGGTCAGTAGGACTGGCGGAAGGGGCGCAGCACGATGTCGCCGACTTCGCGGATCTCGCCGGCATCGACCTGCAGACAGCCCGCCTCCCCCGGCGCCAGCAGACCATAGAGTTCTCCCTGCCGGGGCTGGCCGCGGGTTCCCTGGCGCGCCGCCAGACACCAGACGCCCGGCCCGTCGACAAAGAGCCGGAAGCGGCCGTCATCGGCCGCCGGCGGCGAGGTGAAATCGGGCATGCGGTGCATGTCCCGGCCGCGATAGGCCAGGGCGAAGGCGCCGGCGACCGGTCGGCCCCGCTCATCGATCAGCCGGCCGGCAAATCCGGTGTCGCCGCTGACCAGACTCCCCTGACGCAGAATGTTCGGCTGCACGACCGGCATCAGCACGAAATCGGCGACAGCGACCCGCCCCGGACGAACCTGAAGCGGATTGCGCGGCCAGGGTGCCCAGGCGTCGCCGCGGCGCGGCGGCCCACTGTCGCCGGCGCCGGCCCGCCGCAGCCGCGCCACCAGCCAGAAGCGCCCGGCCGGAAGATCGAGTTCGTAACGGCCGTCGGCAGCGACCCGGGCAGCGTAATCGGCCGGTCCACGCAGACCGCCGCGGTCACTGCGGTAGGCATAGACCCAGGCTCCGGCCGCCGGCCGGCCCTGCCGGTCGACCACCCGCCCCCGGGTCCCGGTCCAGTCCGCCGGCCGATACTCCACCCCCTGCCCGCCGGTCGTGGGCGCACAGGCGGACAGCAGCAGGAGAAGGACAGGCAGCAGGCGGAATGGAAGGCCCCCGAAAAACATGCTCGCGACCGCCTAGTTGATCTGGACGATCCGGCTCTTCTGGATCTGCAGCAGAAAGAGGAGCTTGTCGGCTTCGCCGTTGAAGTCGAAGCTGGTGGCGCCGGTGACGCCGGGGTAGTTGCGCAGCTGGCTGAGGGCCAGGCGGACATCCTCGCGGGTCCGGATGTCGGGCCGGTCGAAGATCGAGAGCAGAATGCCGGCGACATCGAAGCCCTGCGCCTCAAGGATCGACGGTTCCTCGCCATAGCGCTCAAAGTAGCGGCGGACGAAATCCTGCACGAAGGGATAGGAACTGTAGCGGAAGAACCCGTCGGGAAAGATCGCGCCCTCGACATAGCGCCCGGCGTGCCGCAGCAGGTCGGGATCGTTCCAGCCGTTGATGCCGAGCAGCGGCACGCCCTCGATGCCGTAGAAGGGAAGCTGCGGCGCGATCAGTTCGACCTTGTCGGCGTAGTCGGGAATGAACAGCGCGTCAAAATCGACCGGCGGAAAATCCGGAACGAAGAGATCCTCGAGCTGCTCCTCCTCGCTCAACGGCCCGGGATCGTCCGGCGCCTCCGGATCTTCGCCCATCAGCAGCCGGATCTGCCGGCGAAAATCGGTGGCGTCGGGGGAATAGGCCTCTTCGTCGATCACCAGCCCGCCCAGGGCGGCGACCTCCTCGGAGAAAACCCGGGCGAACTCCTCGCCGAGACGGCTCTGGGGACGGAGAATGCCGAACGCAGTCCAGCCCCGCTCCTGCACCGCGTAGCGGGCCAGGGTGCGGGCCTGCAGCCGGCTGGTCAGCGAGTCGCGAAAGACGTAGTCGCCCAGCTCCGGAATCCCCTCCCTTTGCGCCAGGGAGAGGATCGGCACCTGCTGGTACTGGGCCTGGCGGGCCGCTTCCATCGCCCTGCCGCCGGTGATCGGGCCGGCCAGGGCCATCACCCGCTCCTCGTTCGCCAGCCGGTCGACCTCGAGCGACACGTCCTTGCCGGCGATGTCGGTGTAGATGAAGCGGACCGCGTCGCGGCCGTAGACCTCCCGCGCCAGCTCCATGCCCCGCCGGACCAGCTCGCCGAAGGTGGCGTAGCGTCCCGACAGCGGCAGCATGACCCCGACGGCCCGCTGCAGCCACGGTTTGCCGGTCAGCCGGTCGAGCAGCAGCACCGCGTCCCGCCGGTAGGCGAAGGGCACCGGATCGGCGATCAGGCTGCGAACCTGCTGCTGAGCCTCGTCGCTTCTGCCTGCGGCGTAGAGCCGCCGGGCCTGCAGCAGGCGGGCGCTCTGGCCGAGGGCCGTCCCCCGGAACATGAAGGCCGCCTCGCCCAGAACGGCGTCGTCCAGCTGCTGGAGGATGTCGTAAGCCTGTCCCTCGAGCGCCCGACGATCGATGGCGGGCAGGTCATCTCCCCGGTTCAGAACCTGGTGCAACGCCAGCAGGCCTTCCAGCGCCCGGCCGCTGTCCGTCAGTCCTCGTGCCAAAGCCCGGGCGCGCAGGAAACGGTCGCGCGGGGCGAGATCGTCCGCCGCCAGGGTCCGCAGGCGGCCGAGTCCTTCGGCGGTACGACCATCGGCCACCGCCAGGGCTCCCTGCATCAGCTCGAATTCGGGCGTACCGGCCCGCTGTGCGGCCCGGTCGAAATAGAGACGCGCCTCATCGAAGCTGTCGTTCAGATAGAAGATGCGGGCCAGCAACAGGGCGGCCTGGGGGGCATAGACCGAATCGGGATAGCGGATGACGAAACCCCGCAGCCGCTGCAGCGCCTCGTCCTGCCGCCCCTCTTCCCAGGCCTTCAGCCCGTCCTGGAACAGTTCCCGGTCGGTCTGCGGTCGACTCACCACGCTTCCGGGCAATTCAACGGCGGGGAGCGACGCAGGCAGCGCGAGAAAAACCAAAGAGAACAGGAGCGGCAGCAGGCACCTCGTCATGGGCCCTCTCCTTCCGGGGAAATTGCAGCGGCTCTCAGCCGAAAAGTTCCTTCACTTTATCAAAAAAACTCTTGCCGAGGGGATGAATATCTTCCCCTCCCTCGCGGGCGAATTCCTCCAGCAGCTCCCGCTGGCGCGGCGTCAGCCTGGTCGGTGTCTCGACCCGCACCACCACCAGCTGGTCGCCCCGGCCGTAGCCCTGCAGCACCGGAATCCCCTTGCCCGGCAGCTTGAAAACCTTGCCGGTCTGGGTTCCGGGCGGAACCTTCAGCTTCACCTTGCCGTCGAGGGTGGGCACTTCGAACTCGTGCCCCAGCGCCGCCTGGGGGAAGGAGATGGGAAGTTCGCAGATGACGTCGTTGCCCTCGCGCTGGAAGAGGGGATGCTCCTCGACGGTGATGACCACGTAGAGGTCGCCCGGCGGGCCGCCGCCGATACCGGGCTCGCCCTCGCCGGTGAGCTTGAGCCGGTTGCCGGTTTCGACGCCGGCGGGAATCTTGAGAGAAATGGTCTTCTTGCCGCGCACCCGTCCGGTTCCCCGGCACTGGGGGCAGGGATCGTCGATCACCCGCCCCTCCCCTTCGCAGTCGGGACAGGGCCGGGTCAGGGAGAAGAAGCCCTGCTGGTAGCGGACCTGGCCGGCACCGCGACAGGTGGGACAGGTCCGCGGCGCCGTCCCCGCCCGGGCGCCGCTGCCGGCGCAGGCGTCGCAGTTCTGGTGCCGGGGAATCTGCACCTTGGTCTCGAGGCCGAAGGCCGCTTCCTCGAAGGAGATGGTCAGGTTGTAGCGCAGATCGTCGCCGCGCCGGCCGCGAGCGCCACGCCGCGAATGACCGCCGCCGAATATGTCGCCGAATATGTCGCTGAAGATGTCCTCGAAGGGGCTGCCGGAGAAGCCGCCGGACGAAAAGCCGCCCATCCCTTCGACGCCGGCGTGGCCGAACTGGTCATAGTTGGCCCGCTTCTGGGCGTCGGACAGCACGGCGTAGGCCTCCGAGATCTCCTTGAACTTCTCTTCGGCGTTCCTGTCGTCGGGATTCTTGTCGGGGTGATACTTGACGGCCAACCGCCGGTAGGCCTTCTTGATCTCGGCCTCGCTGGCATTGCGGTTGACTCCGAGTATTTCGTAATAGTCTCTTTTGGCCAAGGGTCCTCGCCACTGTCAGTCGACCGGCCGGACGACGCCGGCGCGCACGGATTCAGAACGGGACCGGGGCGCCGTTCGGCGCCCCGGTGGTGATGCCGGATTATTTCTTGTCGTCGACGTCCTCGAATTCGGCATCGACGACATCGTCGTCCTTCTTCTCCGCGGAGCCGGCAGCTCCTTCGCCTCCCTCCTGGGCCTGCTTGTACATGAATTCGGCCAGTTTGTGGGAGGCCTGCGCCAACGCCTCGGTCTTCTGCCGGATGGCGTCTGCGTCATCGCTCTCCATCGCCTTCTTCAGCTCCTCGAGGGCGGTTTCGATGGCCCCCTTGGTGTCGGCGTCGACCTTGTCGCCATGCTCCGACAGGGCCTTTTCGGTGGTGTAGACCAGGCCGTCGGCCTGGTTGCGGGCCTCGATCAGCTCACGCTTCTTCTTGTCCTCGGCGGCGTGGGCCTCGGCGTCCTTGACCATGCGCTCGATCTCTTCCTCGGACAAGCCGCTCGAGGCCGTGATGCGGATCGACTGCTCCTTGCCGGTGCCGAGATCCTTGGCGCTGACGTGCAGGATGCCGTTGGCGTCGATGTCGAAAGTGACCTCGATCTGCGGCACGCCGCGCGGCGCCGGCGGAATGCCGACCAGCTCGAAACGGCCGATGGTCTTGTTGTCGGCCGCCATCTCCCGCTCGCCCTGCAGCACGTGCACCGAAACGGCCGGCTGGTTGTCGGCGGCGGTGGAGAAAATCTGGCTCTTCTTGCAGGGGATGGTGGTGTTCTTCTCGATCAGCTTGGTCATCACGCCGCCGAGGGTCTCGATGCCGAGGGAGAGCGGCGTGACGTCGAGCAACAGCACGTCCTTGACATCCCCCTTGAGCACCCCGCCCTGGATGGCGGCACCGATGGCCACCACCTCGTCCGGGTTGACGCCCTTGGACGGGTTCTTGCCGAAGATTTCCTTCACCTTCTCCTGCACCGCCGGCATCCGGGTCATGCCGCCGACCAGGATCACCTCGTCGATTTCCGATGCCGACAGGCCGGCGTCCTTCAGCGCCGTCTTGCAGGGCTCGACCAGTCTGTCGAGCAAATCGGCGCAGATCGCCTCCAGCTTGGAGCGGGTCAGCCTGATGTTCAGATGCTTGGGGCCGCTCTGGTCGGCGGTGATGAAGGGCAGGTTGATGTCGGTCTCCATGGAGCTGGACAGCTCGCACTTGGCCTTTTCCGCCGCCTCCTTCAGCCGCTGCAGGGCCATCTTGTCGCCGCGCAGGTCGATCCCCTGGTCCTTCTTGAACTCGTCGGCGACGTAGTCGATGATCCGCTGGTCGAAATCCTCGCCGCCGAGAAAGGTGTCGCCGTTGGTCGACTTGACCTCGAACACCCCGTCGCCCAGCTCGAGGATGGAGATGTCGAAGGTGCCGCCGCCAAGGTCAAAGACGGCGATCTTCAGCTCTTCCTTCTTGTCGAGTCCGTAGGCCAGCGCGGCGGCCGTCGGCTCGTTGATGATGCGCAGCACGTTCAGGCCGGCGATCTTGCCGGCGTCCTTGGTCGCCTGCCGCTGGGAGTCGTTGAAGTAGGCCGGCACGGTGATGACCGCCTCGGTCACTTCCTCGCCGAGGTAGTCTTCGGCGGTCTGCTTCATCTTCTGCAGCACCATGGCCGAAATCTCCGGCGGGCTGTACTTCTTGCCGCGTACTTCGACCCAGGCGTCGCCGTTGTCGGCCTTGATGATCTTGAACGGGCTGATTTCGATATCCTTCTGCACCGCCTCCGAATCGAACTTGCGGCCGATCAGGCGCTTGATGGCGAACAGGGTGTTTTCCGGGTTGGTCACCGCCTGGCGCTTGGCCTGCTGGCCGACCAGACGTTCGCCGCTTTCGGTAAAGGCGACCATCGACGGCGTGGTCCGTGCTCCTTCGGCATTGGCGATAACCGTCGGCTCACCACCCTCCATGACCGCGACGCAGGAGTTGGTGGTCCCGAGATCGATTCCTATGACTTTTCCCATGGCTGTAGATCCTCCTTGGATGCGTGATCAGTTGTCGTCCGTTTCGCTTTCTTCCCCGGCCCCGGTCGCAGCCTCCGCCTCGACGGACGCGCCTGTCTCCGGAGCCTTGCTGACCATGACCAGGGCGGGGCGCAACAGGCGGTCATGGAGGCGATATCCCTTCTGCAGTTCCTGGGCAACCGTGTTCGGAGGAACTTCCTCCGACACGACCTGTCCCATGGCTTCGTGACAGCTCGGATCGAAGGGCTTGCCGATCGCCTCGACGGGAGTGACGCCGAACTTTTCCAGCGTGCGGGCGAACTGGCTGAGGGTCATCTCCACCCCCTCCAGCAGCGCCGTGGCCTCGGCCTGTTCCTCCCGGGCATGATCGACAGCCCGCTGCAGATTGTCCATTACCGGCAGCAACTCGCGCAGCAGCCCTTCGTTGGCGAACCTGGCCATCTCCTGCTTTTCCCGCTGCATGCGCTTGCGGAAATTCTCCATGTCCGCCTGGCTGCGCAGATAGAGGTCCCAGTTCTTGCGGGCCTCGTCCTTCGCCGCCGTCAACTCGTCCTGCAGGCGCTCCATGTCGGACGGCGCCCTGTCGTCGGCCGCCGCTGCGGCCTGCTGTCCGGCCGGGGGCTCGCCGGCGGCCGGCGCCGCCTGGACCTCCTCGACCGGCGTTTCGGTTTTATCCTGGTTCTTCTTCTTTCTTGCCACGATGGTCAGCTCCTAATCGACATCGCCGTCGAGCACCTGGCTCAACAGGCGGGCGGTGTAGTCAACAATGGGAATGACGGCGGAATAGTTCATCCTGCTGGGGCCGATGACCCCGAGCGCGCCGATCGTTCCCCGCTTGTTCGAGTAGTGCGAGGTTATCAGGCTGCATCCTTCGATACCTTCGATGCCGGTTTCACTGCCGATGAAGATCTGCACCCCCTGCGCCTCCTGGCTGCGATTGAGCAGGTCGATCAGCCGGCCCTTCTGCTCGAAGGCGCGGAAGAGCTCACGCATGGTTTCCACGTTGGCGAATTCGGGCTGCTCGAGAATGTTGCTGGTCCCTTCGATGAAGACCTCGGTGCCCAGATTCTCTTCCAGCGCCTCGCGGGACAGCGCCAGCGTCTTGGCCAGCAGGCTGTCGTAGCGGGCCTTCTCGGCCTCCATTTCGGCGAAGATCTTCCGCTTGACCTGCTGAATCGACAGCCCGGCCAGGGTCTGGTTCAGATAGGCCGAAATCTGTTCCAGCTCCCGCGGCGAGATCGGTTCGCCCGGCTCGATGATCTTGTTCTGCACCAGGCCGCTGTGCGTCACCAGGATCACCAGCACCCGCCCCTGCGACAGCGGCAGAAATTCGATGTGCCTGAAGACCGTGGTCTCCAGGCGCGGCGCCATCACCAGGCCGGTATAGCGGGAGATGGACGAAAGGGTGCGGCTGATATCGCGCAGCACCTCCTCGACCTTGCGTCCGCGCAGCTGGTAACTGCTGCTCAGCTTCTTCTGCTCGCTCGGCGTCAGCTTGCGCACCTGCAGCAGCGAATCGACATAGAAGCGATAGCCTTTTTCCGTCGGAACCCGGCCCGCCGAGGTGTGAGGCGACTTCAGGTAGCCCAGTTCCTCCAGGTCGGCCATCACGTTGCGGATAGTCGCCGGCGACAGGCCGAGCGGATGCCGCCGCGCCACGGTGCGCGAGCCGACCGGCTCGGCGGTGGCGATATGCTCCTCGATGATCGCCTCGAGAATGAATCTGTTGCGTTCCGAAAGTTCCGACGTCATCTTTCACCCGGAAAAAACTGAGCCGGCAGAACCGGCCCGGTCAGGTCGCGACAGCGGAAACTCCGCGGCGCCGTTTAGCACTCTCGGCCCCGGAGTGCTAGCGGCGTACAAAATAACAACGGCCCTACCCTTTGTCAAGGAGAGGGCCGGGCAAATTCCAGCGAAAAATCAGAGAAAATACGCGATCAGATGATCATAGAGCAGCCAGTCGCGCCAGGAGAGAAACCAGCGGTCACCTTCCCGGCGCAATGCATCGCCCGCCCGCGTCCGGGCGACGGCGAAGACCTCGGCGAAATCCTGGCCGAAAATCTCCCGGAAGCCGGCAGCGCTCAGTCCGTCCGCCGTGCGCAGTGCCAGATAGACGGTCTCGGCCATGGCGCCCCGCCGGTCGAACTGCTCCAGGCTCTGCATGGGGTCGCGCCCCCCGTCCAGCCGCCGCCGGTACAGGTCGAGATCGGCGGGTGTCGCCAGCCGCTCGCCCCAGCCGGCGGCGGAAAAGCTGTGCGCCCCCGCACCCAGCCCCAGGCAGGTGCGCCGCCGCCAGTAGGCCAGGTTGTGCCGGCACTCCCGGCCGGGCTGCGCGAAATTGGAGATTTCGTAGTGCCGGTAGCCGGCATCGGCAAGCAGGCCGTGAATCAGCCGGTACATGGCGGCATAGGTCTCTTCGTCCGGCAGCGCCGGCGGCGCAGCCGCCCATGGCGTCTCTTCCTCGATACTCAGACCGTAGATCGAAACATGCTCGGGAGCAAAGGCGAGCAGGCGGCGCAACTCCCCTTCCAGCTCGCGGCAATCCTGCCCCGGCAGAGCGAACATCAGGTCACAGGAAAGGTTGTCGAAGCCAGCCCGCCGCGCCTCGTCGATGACCCGGCAGGCGGTGGTGGCATCGTGCAGTCTCCGCAGCTGCCGCAGCCGCCCGTCGTCAAGGCTCTGCACGCCGAGAGAAAGCCGGTTGACCCCGAGCGAGCGCAGCTGCCGCAAGGTGTCGGGTCCCAGGGTACCCGGGTTGGCCTCGAAGCTGATTTCGGCGTCCGGAGCCAGTCCCGGTCCGGCGGCGACCGCCTCCAGAATTTCGGCGACCTGGCCGGGGCGAAGCAGCGACGGTGTGCCGCCGCCGAAAAAGACGGTGGCGAAGGGCCCCCGCCAGCCGGCATCGACCGCCATGTTCAGCTGCCGGATGAGCAGACGATGATAGCTGGCGAGCAGCTCTTCCCGGCCCGCGACCGAAAAGAAGTCGCAGTAGGGGCACTTGCGCCGGCAGAAGGGGATGTGCAGATAGAGTCCGGACATGTCCTGTCTGTGGTCCTCAGGGGCGCGTCGGCGAACAGAGACCGGTACGCCGCACAAGCGAAGAGGCAGCCAACGCCGAACTGGCGGAAAAGAACCACCCCGGGCACCAAGAAAAAAGCGGGAGCCTTGTCGGCTCCCGCCCAGAATATCCTTCTCCCTCTTTCCTGTCAGTGAAAATCGGCCATGTGGCTGGCGTTGATGATCAGGTGCAGCCAGATGCTGGCGGCGTATCCGAGGGCGATGGCCCAGGTCCACTTCAGATGGCGGCCGAAGGTGTAGATGCCGCGCGCCGTCCCCATCAGACCGACGCCGGCCGCCGAACCGATGGAGAGCAGGCTGCCACCGACCCCGGCGGTCAGGGTGACCAGCAGCCACTGTCCGTGCGACATGTGCGGATCCATGGTCAGAACGGCGAACATCACCGGGATGTTGTCGACCACCGCCGACATGATGCCGACCAGGGTATTGGCCCAGGTCGGGCCGAGATCGGTATAGAAATAGTTGGAGGCCATGATCAGGTAGCCGAACTGCGACAGACCACCGACGCAGAGGATGACCCCGTAAAAGAAGAGCAGGGTATCCCATTCGGCCTTCGCCACCTTGCGGAACAGGTCGAATCCGCGAACCGTGTGGCCATGGGCCTCGACATTGTGGCCCATGATGTCGAGCGGATTGTCGCCGGAGGCGATGGTGCGTTCTTCCTTGCGGCGCAGGTAGAAGCCGAAAAAGCTGAGATAGCCGAGGCCGAGCATCATGCCGACCGCCGGCGGCAGGTTGAGATACTGGTGAAAGCAGACGGCGGTGACGATGGTCATCATGAACAGGAACATGATGCGTCGAGCACCCAGCTTCATCTTCACCATTTCGCCATGGGTTTCCGGACGCTCCTTGGAAACGGCGAAGCTCATGATCAGGGCCGGGATCAGCCAGTTGACCAGCGAAGGAACGAAGATGGCGAAAAACTCGACGAAATCGACCTTGCCCTTCTGCCAGACCATCAGGGTGGTGATGTCGCCGAAGGGCGAAAAAGCCCCGCCGGCGTTGGCGCCGACGACAATGTTGATGCAGGCGACGACGACAAACTTGACGTTGTCGCGCGCCACCGCCATGACCACCGCTCCCATCAGCAGCGCTGTCGTCAGGTTGTCGGCGATCGGCGAAATGAGAAAAGACAGCAGGCCGGTAATCCAGAAGACCGTACGCAGGGTGAAGCCCCTGAGCACCAGCCAGGACCTGAGCGCCTGAAAGACGTTACGCTCGGTCAGGGCGTTGATGTAGGTCATGGCCGAGAGCAGAAAGAGGAAGAGCTCGACATATTCGATCAGGTTGTGGCGGATGGCCACCTCGGGCGTGTGATGGTCGCCCAAGGAGCCATAGGCCAGGGAGACCAGAATCCAGATGATGCCCGCCCCCAGCAGCACTGGCTTGCTCTTGCGCAAATGGACGCGCTCTTCCAAAATGACCAGCATGTAGGCGGCAATGAAGATCACGAGAGCCAGATAGCCGTAGCCGCTGTCCGCCAGCGACATGTTGATCTGAATACCCCCGCCTTCGCTGGCGAAAGCCGGTGAAACTCCGAGCAGAAACAGCACAACCATCAACAGAAGATGCTTCACTCACTCCTCCTGGTCAGGCGTGGCCTGATCTTTTTGTCTTTTTAAACTGTTGGTGAAAAGCGCCCAGAGGACAAAAGACTATTTTACGCCCTCCGAACAGCGACGTAAAACGCCTTGTTTTGTAGCACCGCCCCCGGGGCGAGTCAAGAAAATCCGGTTTTCAAGGGGACTTGTGAGCCAACAGCCGTTTGTCTATAATGCCCGGACAAGTCTGGCGACCTTCTCGTCGCCTACCGATTGGAAACAGTGTTTTGGCATAAAAAAGGGGAGACTTCATGCAAGCTTGCACCATCGCCTCCTGCCTGCAGTTCAACATCGCGCTGGGGGAAATTAAAACAAATCTGAAAAAGGCGGAAGCCGCCATCCGCCAGGCCGCCGACCAGGGCGCCCAGCTGGCCGTTCTGCCGGAAATGTGGAGCTGCGGCTACGATTACCGGCGGCTGCCGGAACTGGCCCTGGCCACCCCGGAGGTGGTCGACAGAATCGGCCGGCTGAGCCGGGAAACCGGCATGGTACTGGTCGGCAGCCTGCCCGAACGGCAGGGGGACGCCATCTACAATACCGCCTACGTCATCGACCGGGGGGAGGTGGTCGGCACCTACCGCAAGCTGCATCTCTTTTCGACCATGCGCGAAGACCGGTTCCTGACCGCCGGCGACACAACCCTGGTGGTGCAGACCAGCGCCGGACGGCTGGGCGTGGCGATCTGCTACGATCTTCGCTTTCCCGAGCTCTTCCGCAAGCTGGCCCTGGACGGCGCCGAGATCATCTGCCTGCCGGCCGAGTGGCCGAAGCCGCGCCAGGAGCACTGGCGCACCCTGCTGCGCGCCCGGGCAATGGAGAACCAGCTCTTTATCGCCGCCGCCAACTGCTGCGGCATCCAGGACAGGCTCGACTTTTTCGGAATGAGCCTGCTGATCGAACCGCGCGGCGACATTCTGGCCGAAGGCGGCGAAAACGACACTGTCCTCACCGCCAGATTCGACTATGCCCTGATGGAGGATTACCGGCAACAGATCAACTGCTACCGCGACCGCCGTCCGGAAATCTACGGACACCTGCCCTGACAGGCGACCGGTGAACCGGGCAGCTCATTTCTCGAGTTTCTGGGCCGAAGAGCGGAAAGATTGCGGGATATCGTCCAGGGAATCGGCGAATTGGAGGGTGCCGCGGTCGTCGACGTAGAGATAGCGGGGACCTTTGCGCGCAAGGCCGGCCGGCGCCTGCTCAGCGGTGTCTGCGGCCCGGTCGATGACCTGATCGATGGACTTCGGGGCACCTGAAGAAACCAGGGCGAACAGGCGGGCGCGAAAATCGCGATAGAAGGACTGAACCACCTGCAGCGGGCCGCCGGCAGCGGGCATTCGCAGCACAAGCTGGTCGAATCCGGCCAGCAGCGCCAGAAAGACCAGGCTCCAGAGCAGAAAACGGCGCACTCTTTTCATAACGCCCCAAGGCTACAGCCCGCCCGACCGTTCGTCAATGGGCATCCCGCCGCCGGCGGTTCCCAAGGCCGGACGCCTGTGGTACATTGCCTCGATTTCACTTCCAGGAGTTCCCAGTCATGAACGATACCCTTTACGACGTCGTCATCATCGGCGGCGGCCCGGCCGGGCTGACCGCCGGCCTCTACTGCTCGCGCGCCCGGCTCAAGACCCTGCTGATCGAACGGATGATCATGGGCGGCCAGGTGATGACCACCACCAAAGTCGAGAACTATCCCGGCTTTCCGGGCGGCATTGACGGTCCCGAACTGATGATGCGCTTTCAGGAACACTGCCAGGAATTCGGCCTCGAAACCACCACCGGCGAGGTGACCGCGCTGCGGGTCGAAGGCGTGGAGAAGGTCCTGACCGTCGACGACCGGGAGGTGCGCGCCCGGGCAGTCATCATTACCACCGGCGCTGAACCAAGCAAACTCGATGTCCCTGGCGAGGCCGAATTCACCGGCCGCGGCGTTTCCTACTGCGCCACCTGCGATGGCGCTTTCTTCCGCGACCAGACGATCGCCATCGTCGGCGGCGGCGACACCGCCGTCGAAGAAGCGCTCTTTCTCACCCGCTTTGCCAGCAAGGTCTACCTGATTCACCGGCGTGACAGCCTGCGCGCCACCAAGGTGCTGCAGGACCGCATTTTCGCCAACGACAAGATCGAGGTGCTCTGGAACCAGGTGGTACAGGAAGTCAAGGGCGATTCGTCCGGCATGACCTCGGTCGAGCTGCGCGACACCCGCAGCGGCGAAGTCCGCGACCTGCCGCTGCAGGGCCTGTTCGTCGCCATCGGCGTCACGCCCAAGGCCAACTTCCTTGCCGACATCCTCGAACTCGACCCGGACGGCCACATTCTCACCGACGCCGACTGCCGCACTTCCATTCCCGGCGTCTTCGCCGCCGGCGACGTGCGCAAGAAGATCCTGAAGCAGATCGCCACCGCCGTCGGCGACGGCGCCGTGGCGGCCATCGTCGCCGAAAAATACATCGACGAACTGAACAACGCGTAAAAAGACCAGAGACCGCAAAGGGCGAAGGGCGAAAGGGAGATGCAACTCCGCTCCCTTTCGCCCTTTACCTTTGCCGACTTTCTCTCCCCTCCCCCTTAACCGGTTTTCATCCTGTCCCTTGCCGATTCCGGTATTTCCGTTTATCTTTGGCCTTGGTCATAGACGACCGCACGCCATCCCAGGAGGGGAATCCATGCTCGCCAGAATCACTTCCGGCGCCCTGCTCGGCATCGACGCCTATCCCGTCGAGGTCGAGGTCGACATCGCCCAGGGCCTGCCCCAGTTCGCCACCGTCGGCCTGCCGGAAGGCGCCGTCAAGGAAAGCAAGGACCGCGTCAAATCGGCGATCAAGAACTCGGGCTACGAATTTCCCGCCCGCCGCATCACCATCAACCTCGCGCCGGCCGACATCAAGAAGGACGGCGCCGCCTTCGACCTGCCGATGGCCATCGGCCTGCTGTGCGCCACCGGCGTGGTGAAAAGCGAGCGCGCCGGCCGCCACGTGCTGCTCGGCGAACTCTCCCTCGACGGTCGCGTACGGCCGGTCAAGGGAGTGCTTCCGGTCGCCGTCGCCGCCCGCAGCTGGGATATCGACGGCATGATCCTCCCCGAGGAGAATGTCGGCGAAGGCGCCATCGCCCTCAAAGCCCCCGTCTACGGTGTGCGCACCCTGGGCCAGGTGGTCGATTTTCTCAACGGCGACCTCCAGCTCGCCCCCGCGCACCAGACCGCTTCCGAGCCGACGGTCCCCGGCCCGGCAGGCGGCGAGGACTTCGCCGAAGTTGCCGGCCAGGAACGCGCCAAGCGTGCCCTGGAAGTCGCCGCGGCCGGCGGCCACAATGTTTTGCTGGTCGGCCCACCTGGTTCCGGCAAGACCATGCTCGCCCGCCGGGTCCCCTCCATTCTGCCGCCGCTCAATTTCGAGGAGGCACTGGAGGCGAGCAAAATCCACTCGATTGTCGGCCTGCTGCCCGGCAACCGGGCACTGCTCGACCGCCGCCCCTTCCGGCACCCGCACCACACCATTTCCGACGCCGGGCTGATCGGCGGCGGCACCTATCCCAAGCCGGGCGAAGTCTCCCTGGCCCACCGGGGCGTCCTCTTTCTGGACGAACTGCCGGAGTTCAAGAAGAACGTGCTGGAGATGCTGCGCCAGCCGCTCGAAGACGGCCAGGTCACCATCAGCCGCGCCGCCAGCACCCTGACCTATCCGGCCGATTTCATGCTGGTTGCCGCCATGAATCCCTGGGGTTGTGTGCCCCTTTACCAAGTGCCCTGAAGGGAGGGGTATAGGTCAGAGTGAAGTGCAGTTTTTCCTTTTGTATTTCAACGCTTGCGACAAGCTCATCAACCAGCTTTCGTCTTTCTTCGTATGTGAGAACAGGCCACATGCCGGCGAATGTTGTCGCCTTGTCGATCAGGTAGTCTTTGGCGGTCGAGCTCGTTTTGAGGTGATCGATCTCTGCCTGTATCCTCGGCAGTTCATCCTGGATTTTCTCCTTGCGCTCTTTCAGCGGCAGAAAACGCTCCGTGAAGATGCGCCGGTCGATGCTCTTATCCGCCACCAGGTCAACCAGGGCGTCGATCCTTGTGTCGATACGCCGCAGTTCCTTTTTCAGAAGTTCCAGACGGTTTTCCAGTTCTGCCTGCTCTTCGGCCACGTCCTGGTTTGCTTTCAACTCTTCCGGCTTGACTATCAGGGTGTTGAGGATTTCCAAAAAGTGTTTCTCAATGACATCCTCGTTCAGCTTGGTGTGGCAGGTACGGCAGCGATAGCGGGGAATCTTCATCCCATTGTAGGGAGCAACATACATTTTGGTGCCACAGGAGCAGGCCAGTTTTCCGCCGAACAGATAGCGGCTGCGTTTCGGTACTGAACCTGGGGACGATTTGGCCCGCGCTGCCAATAGGGCGTTAACGGTTTCCCAGGTATCCTGGTCAACCAGAGGCTCTACTTCGGCGTAGACCCACTCTTCTTTCGGCTTGAGGACCCAGGATTTCTTGTCGCCCCTTCTTTTGCTGTAGTTGGCTCGGCGCAGGCCCTTGTAGGTGGTGTCGGTGAGGACACGTTTGAGGGTCACTGGACTAAAATCACTCTTGCGGGCCTTGTAGCCTTCTTTCTTGAGTTGGGCACAAACGGCCTTGAGTCGCCCAAGAGACAGGTAGAGTTCAAAGGCCCGCTTGACGACAGGTGCTTCTTCGGGATTGGGGACGAGCCGCCTGTCCTTCCACATGTAACCGAACGGGCCGATGCCCCCTGTTGGCTTGCCCTGCCTGGCACGGATTGGGACGGAAGCGGCGACGCGGGCGGAGATTTCTTCCCTTTCCCATTGGGCCAGGGCGCCGATCACAGTGTAGAGCAGCCGACCGGCCGGCGTGGAAGTGTCGAGAGATTCTTCCAGACTGATCAGGTCGGCGTCGTGCTTCTGGAAGAAGTCAGAGAATTCGAGCAGTTCTCGGGTATTCCTTGCGAGCCGGGCCAGTTTCGAGAAGATCAGGCCCTTGATCTTGCCTGAAGCGACATCAGCGAACATGCGCTGGGCTTCCGGGTGAGAGGAAACCTCCTTGCCCGACACTCCCGACAAGTCGTAAATCTCCACAACCTGCCAGCCCTTGATTTCGGCGTACATGCGGGCGCGGGCCTCGTGGTTCTTCGGGGATTCGCCACGGGCCTGGTCTTCGGTTGAGACTCTGATCCAGATGCCTACGTTCATGGTGTGGTTTCAGGCGTGGTAAACAACCCCTGACTGAAGCCAGAGGTTTCCTTGCGGAGGTGCCATGATGTCGTTGATATACAGCGGCCCTCTTCGGTCGTGGATGTCGAGCATCCGTTCGGACCATTCCGCCCAGCGGGGGTGGTCACCAGGTCGAGAATGACACTGGAATCGACCAGAACCCCACTCACATGTCCCTCCGAGTGAGGCCCATGATGTCCTCGGTGCTCATCTTTGCCGTGGCGGTGCCGCGCATTTGGGCGAACTTGCCCTTCTTTTGCCTGCGGGATTCGCTTTTGACGATGTAGACGCGGCCCCGCTCTTCGATGAACTCCACTTCCTCGGACGCACGGATGCCCAGCTTTTCCCGCACGCGCCTGGAGATGGTGACCCGTCCTTTGACGGTGACTTTCATGGTGTCTCCCTGCCCGAAGGTAATGCCAGGTTCCGCCTTCGGTAGCGTCAAGACTCACAATCCCATTATGCCGTCCTGTGTAAAGACGGGGGCAGCGCACCCTCTTTTGCCGACTTGCAATTCTAGTGGGCGACCACCAGAAATAGTGGGCAGCTCTTTCCTTCTGTCCAGCATGAACATGGAGAATGGATTTTCCTGTTTAGCGATCCTTCCGTTGTCCATTTCGGACGGTGAAGGCGTAGCCATGTTCATTGTCCATTCTGGACTCAGAGCTTTTTCCCCGTCCATACGACCCGGCCAACAATCCGCAGGGCTTCCGCCTGGTCCTTCTTCAGAATCTCCGGCTCGTAAAGGGGGTTGTCGCTTTTGACGACAACCGTTCCGTCCAGTTTTCTCTGAATCCTCTTTACCAGCAGCGCATCCTCGAATTCGAGGACATAGACGGCGCTGTCCTCCAGCCTGGAGGCCCGCATATCAACCAGAATGAGATCCCCGTCGTTCAGGGTTGGGGACATGCTGTCCCCCTTGACAGTCAGTAGCGCCAGGTGTTGTCGAGGAACGCGCAGGTAGTTGATAACCCAGTCGTCTTTGAAGGCAACGAAATCCACAACTTGTTCGCTTCCAACCAAACGTCCGGGGCCTGCCCCCGCTGAAATTTCATATCTTGGGAACAGGGTGAACCCTTCTGGCAAGGGTTCCGATCTTTCCTTGTCTCCAATGCCCGTAAGGAGCCACGCAGGGCTTGTGTTCGGGAATATCTCCAGGAGTTTCTGCAGGAAAGAAACGTCTGGGCTGGCCCCTCCTTTTTCGTATCGCATCAGCGTATTCGGGTGTATCTCCAATCGCCGCGCAAGCTCGACCTGCTGCATGTCGCCGCGCAGCTCCCTGATTCTTTCACCAAGGGTGCTCATGGTGTCCTCCAAAAAAAGTGGCTAGCCACCATTTGGAGTGTTGACACACAATAATAAGTGGTTTACAACTAGCACGCGTGGGTCATCACTCTTTATGGTGGTCTTGCTTTGTGTTTTTGTGGTTGCCCATATTCCATGTGCTGACGTGTCGGTTGTTAGTCACGAAAAATGGGGAACGTCACGGAAAATACCACACATTCGTGTGACTACAAAGCCTCTTTCAGCTTTTTGAGCTTACCCGAGGAGCAGGCCAGGGCCAAGCACGCCCGCGTCCTGGAAATCTTCAGGAGTGCGCTGCTTCGGCAATTGCGGCAGGAAGAGGTGGTGGACGAGGCGGGTCATGGGTGATTCAACCAGGCCACCGCTGGACAGGGACATCATGGCCATCCTCAACCGCCTGAAAAGGGAAATGGAAGATGGCCCCAAGTACCTGCCGGAGTGGGCCGACGAGAAGGCCGCCACGCCGAACGAGATTGTCCGGTCGGCGCTCTTCACGGCCAGAAACCACAGACAGCCAAGGATCTGGTTCAGGGACGAGCCTATCGTCGTGACCGGTGGTGGCGAGATCACCTACCGGGGCGAGGAATTGCGCCAGGACGATGAGCTGGTCTGGTTCCGGCTCCTGCAGCTGGCCAGGGAACAGGCCCTGGGACAGACCATCTTTTTCACGCCCTATTCGTTCCTGAAGTCGATTGGATGGCACGTCAACAAATGGGGCTATCACCACCTCAAGACCTGCCTCTCCCGCCTGACGGCCACCGCCGTCCATATCACGTCGCACCGTATCGGAAGCGTGGTGGTCAGCCTGGTCGACGGGTTTGAGTACGTCGATCCCGAAAAATACACGCCGCTCTATCTCTGGGAAGTACGCATGTCTCCGGTGTTGAGCCGGCTGTTTTCCGACCATGAATTCACGCTAATCGACCTGGAGCAGCGCAAGGCCCTGCCGCAGGGAATCGCCACCAAGCTCCACAGCTACTGGGCGAGCCATCGGGAGCCGTATCCCGTAAAGGTCGAGACCCTTCAGAAGCTTTGCGGCAGCAAGAGTTCACCCAAGGAGTTCAACCGGCTGCTCAAGTCGGCCCTGAACGCCCTGGTTGAGGTTGGGTTCCTGGAAAGATGGGAGATTCGTCGGGGAGTGATAGTTGTCCACAGGAAGCGGTGAGGGATATCGACGATTGACCCACCGGGTATCGACGATTGACCCACCAACTATCGACAAATGACCCACCGAGTATCGACGATTGACCCACCAGGTATCGATAAATGACCCACCGGGTATCGACAATTGACCCACCAGAGTATCGACAATTGACCCACCGAACTCTGGATGTGGATAACTTTTTTGTTGAGTAATTTCAAAAAGTTGCGCTCGAAAAAGTCTGGAATCGCTGAAGATAATATAACCATTCTTTAACCATATATATAGGGGAGGCCCAAATGACAGCCGAAGACGCCGTGACCTGGGTTAACCGCAACGCCCACGCCATCAGGGGGCACATCCGCAAGTACCTTCCGTTTGTCCCCTACGACCAAGAGGATTTCATGCAGGATGCTTTCGAGGCGGCGCTTATCGCGGCCAGAATCGCCTCAGAACGCGAAATTCCGTTCGCGGCCTGCTTCTGGGTCACGCTCCGGTCGAAAATCAGCTCTGTGACGCCGCATCCCGAGTCGGCACACCATTCAGGATCGTCATCGCCACCCTCTACCCTCTGTTCGTCCGAGGATGGTCTGGACCGTGTCGAGGCACGTCCGCCTTCCATCACGGATCGTATCGACATGGACCGTCTGTTTTGGATGATCAGCAGGTTCCTCACCCAGAAGGAAAGCCGGGTTCTCGGGATGGCCATTGGCCTTGATGGCGGGCGAAGGGGAATCAGGGAGATCGCCAGGATTCTCGGCTGCACACCGGCCAATGTCCGGCAAACCCTGAGCAGGGCCTATCAGCGGCTCTCCAGGCTGGTGGAAAGCGGTCAGCTAAAAATCAGGCTCCAGGATCTGGAATATGGAGAAACAGCTTTCGTTCAGCCTTGCAGGCAAGGCATTGAAAAGACGGAAAAACCCGAAGCTGCTTGATGGAGGTCGGCATGTGGCAGGCTAATACCGTGGGCGAAAGAATACGGATGCTGCGTGGCAAACGGTCGCTGGCTGCCTTCGCGGAAGGACTGGGAGTCCATCCCAACACCCTGAGCTGCTACGAAAACGACAGGAGGCGGCCAGACACCGAATTTCTGACCCGGTTGTGCAAAAGGGAAGGCGTAGAGCCGAACTGGATTCTTGGTTTTTCCGACGTGAAGAAATCGGAACCGTTGCCGTACAGGCCACTGGTGCTACAGAGCGTCGCTGCGGAAATCGCCCGGCAGGCTCCCCTGCATACGGCATCGAGGCTTGGGAAGCTGATGACGCTGGCCTATGAGCGGGCGGTCGTTTCCGGCGCCAGCAAGCGGCAAGTCGAGCAGATCGTGCGCGATCTGGTGGAACTTCTCGCGTCGACCGACGCCTACGAAGACGAGATCGACCGGATTGCGTGTTGACACGGTAGCCTGGGATGACCCTGAAAGAAGCGGCGGAGCTGGTCGATCTTCCCGCCTCCATTGTCGAACGGCTGCACAGGGACGGGATCATTGACGATCCCGTGTCCGAACTCGACCTGAAGGGACTGGTGATTCTTTCCCATGTCCGGGGCCGGGCCTGGTACATGAGAAAGATGCTGGCCCCTCTTCCACGCGGATACCGGCTGAAAATCCTTCAGGAGGGGGATTTGAGCAGGGCCGAGAGGTATGCCCTGTCTTGCTACCTGGAGGCCAAGAAAGGGGAGAGGGTGTTTGTGCAGGACGTTATGCAGAGAGTCCACGACTATCTGGGCGTTGAGCTTGGACGGAAGCAGGTCGAGCGGATTAGGGCCATCGCTTATGACATCCGGAGGGGGAAGAGCCGAAAGGCATTGGATTTGTAGAAAGGACTTGCGGTGGTGCCGGATTTAGAGTATAGGTTTGCTTAACACACCCGCCATGCCTCTGGCCGCTTGCGGCTATGCACACTTTGGTGGGTTTTTTATTGCCTGCGCTTTGACCTTCTCACAGAGTTTCTTCCCCTGGCTGCTCTGTTACAGCCCACAGATTCCCCTGAAAGCACATAACCCTGAATTTTGCGAACGGCCTAGGTGGTAGCTGCCCTGTCCTGTCTGGACTCAAGCAGCCATAGGACTCCATACTGCTGTTGGGGCGCAGGTTGGGTAGGAGGCTGATAGATTTCCTAATAGTGCCACCTGCCTCTATGGAGCGTTAGAGTAAATAGAGGACAGGAGGGTCGTTTTTATAACATTTGACGGCTGGTTTGGCACCGCCCGCCAGTTTTTCAGGTAACCGGTGGGAAGGAAATCGTCGTGGAAATGCTGGCGGGCGTCATCTACTTTTTCGGCGGGAGCGGGCGGCGCAGGATAGGCTTGGCGTTCGCCAGCACCTTCCTCGACTGCTCGCGGAACTCCTCGAACGACATCGGCTGCTGTCGCGAGAGGATTTCCTTCACTTTCTCGGAGTATTTCTTCGCTTCTTCTGATCTTGGCATTGAAGCCTCCCTTGTTCTCCGGTGCGATCGAAAAGCGATCTTTGATCTTTCTTTATTGAAGGATACCCGGCGCTACCTTTTTCATCAACGAAAACACCCCCACGGGCGTGGGGAAGACACCAAGTATGGTGTGGCCCTATATCCGATTCAATTCAATATACTGGGCTAAGGCGCTTTTTTCAATGGAACCAAACATGAAACAAAACCTTCCCTCCCTCCCCATCTCCCAGGCAAGAGCATGTCAACAAAAATGGCAACGTAGCCAAGTTTGGCTGCTTCCTGCTGATTTGTTTATCAGGATGTTGCCAGCCATGTAGCCAAGCAGGGCAACGTTGCCAACAAAGGCAACGAAAGGAGCTACATCATGGCATTCGTCTGTGACCTAGGATTTTCTTCCCTGAAATGGGTTCACGGGGACAACAAGGGGCGGATCGTGTCGGCCTACCGTCGCGGCCATGACGGTCTTGTGGTTGGGGAGGACGCCTTACTCACGGCAGGGTCGAGCTACCTCAAGACTCTGGAAGACCTGGTACATCACTATCCTGCCTTCGTTGAAGAGGCGGCTTCTGTCGCCAGGGTGCCAACCGGCGAATCTCTTGTTGTTGGCCTGCCCTATGGTGCCTGGGTTGCTGAGAAGGATAAGCCCGCAGGCGTGGTGCAGACCCTGACCAAGGTTCTCAATGCATCAGGCTGGCCGGAAGTGCGGGTTCTTCCCCAGGGACTGGGTGGTGTCCGTCTGTTCCTCAGCCAGAACCAGGACCGCGCCGGCAACATTCTCGCCGTCGATATCGGCTTCAACACGGTCATCTTCACGCTGGTGGAAGGCGAATCCCGCTCGATCATCTACGGCGACACCTTTTACAAGCGGGGCGTTCACCAGATGGCGACGCAGCTGCTTCTGCCGGCCATTCGTGACCTGGCTCCGTCCAGAACCTTCACTCCGGTCGAAATCAGCTACCTGATTGAGCGGGGATATGTCCAGTATGGGTTTGAACGCCACGACATCAGCGATGAAATCGAAACGGCTGCCAAAGCCTACATCGAGGATATTCTGCGGGACATACACGGGGAGCTGCAGGCCCATCTCGGCCTCAAGGCATCGTTTGAAACCGTGCTGATTTTCGGAGGCGGCGCAACCCTGATCCGGGACGTTATCAGCGCCAGGAAGGTGGCCATCGAGATTCTACCGGAGCCAGAATTCGCCAACGCCCTTGGCTTTGCCCTGGCCGAAGGCTAGGAGGCGTTCATGGCCCAGAGACTGATCCGGTTGACGCTCTATGACGACGCGATTCTGTCCGCCCTGGACAGGCTGAGCAGGGTTCGCAAACAGTCGATGTTCGTCGTGGAGGCGTTGCGCCATTACCTGGATACGAAAGAGGGCCAGCAGTTGTTGCTGGCCCTCACGGAGTCGGTGTCATTTCAACGGCAAAGTGAAACAAAGATCCACGGCATCGTAGAAAAGGAAAAGTCGAAGTCAAACATTGACGATATTTTCAGTTGAAACCAGAATTGTTTTCTAGAGTTATTGATTATTTGTTTAGAAGTTCTTTTAATGACGGACTTGGCTTAAATACAAGCACCCTTCGAGCGGAAATTTCTATTTGTTCTCCTGTATGAGGGTTGCGACCGACCCTTGATTGCTTGTTTCTTACCTGAAACTTTCCAAAACCGGTAATTTTGACGTCTTCGCCTTGGGTAAGCGTCGATTTTATGAGTTCAAGAACCTCCTCAACCGCTTCTGCGGCGTCCTTCTGGGTGAGTCCTGCCCTGGTACTGACATTCTCAACAATATCGGCCTTAGTCATGCTCTCTCCTGATGTAAATTCAAAAAATGGCTAACACCTTAAACATACAGGACTTTGTGTTTGATGGGAAGATCAGGATGTCTTTTTCCTGTCCTGCCGTTCGATTCTGATTGTCTTTGGAGCATCTATCCCCAGCTTGATCTCTCCGGGGCGGCATTCAAGCACCTTGATGACGATATTGCCTCCGATCCTGACCGTCTGTCCTTCCTTTCGTGTAATCACAAGCATCGGAACCCCTCCTTCCTGAAATTGTAGAGAGTTAGAATACGCCAACCTTTACCTCTGTGTCACTCCATGTTCTGGAGATAACGGCCTTTTTTTCTACCGCTGGCTTCCCCCTACCCCCATATCCCAGGCAAATCCCGATTCCGGAGGCTTCATGCGACGCCTGTCATGGATTTGCCTGTTTGTTCTTTGCGCTGCTCCGGCAACGGCGGCGACCGTCTGCCGGGAGGTCTACTCCACGGACTTTGGCCCGGTCGTCTCCAGTCCGGCGTCCAGGGGTTACCTGATTCAGGACGGGTGCCCCGACAACAGGCTGGTCACCCGACGGCTTCCCCCACTCACCATCCGCATGGCCGCCAACGGCCGGAATCCGGCTACGGAATCCGAAGCTACCCCACGGCAATGGGTTGTCCTGTTCGGTTTCGACCGGTCGGATCTGGACGCGCAGGACAAATCCGCTCTGGACGGCATACCGGCCGGTCTGCGCGTTCGCGTCGACGGCTACACGTGCCGGCTGGGAGGCGAAGCCTACAACCAGAGACTGTCGGACCAGCGGGCAAGCGCCGTTGCGGGCTACCTGAAAGAACGCGGCCTGACGGTCGTTGTCCAGGAAGGACACGGCGAGTGCTGCCCGGTGTCCGCTACCGACCTGGCGGCCAACCGCCGGGTGGTTGTCACGGAGGTCAGTAGATGAAGCGGCCCGTCCTGTTGCTGGCTCTTCTGGCGGCCACTGCCGCCCCGGTTCTGGCCGCCGACCAGGCGCCGGAGAAGGAACTGAGCAAGGCCCTCAAACTGTTTGCCAAGACCCTGCCCAAGACCGGGATCGACAGCTTCAAGCCGTCGCCCATTTCCGGTCTGTACCAGGTGGGGGCCGGCCCGCAGGTCTTCTACTTCTCTCCCGAGGGCTACCTGTTCTTTGGGGAGATCTGGACGGCGGACGGCAAAAACCTGACCGCTCAGGCCAGGGAGGAAATTATCCGGGACAACTTCGCCAGGCTGCCGCTGGAGAAGGCCCTGACCATCGGCAGCGGTCCGGTTCAGGTGGTCGAGTTCACCGACCCGGACTGCCCCTTCTGCCGCCAGCTCGACCAGGTTCTGGCCGGCAGGAAGGACATCACCCGTCACGTTTTCTTTTTCCCGCTGGAGTCGATCCATCCCTCCGCACGGGACAAGGCCAGATTCATCCTGTGCAGCGCGGACAGGGAGAGGGCCATGCGGGAAGTCTACACAGGAGGACTGGATGGCCAGCCCATTCCGGAAACAGGCGATTGCCAGGCGGACGCCCTGATTGACGAGTATCTGCGGGCCGGTGGTTCGGTCGGCGTGCGGGGGACGCCGACCATCTGGATCGACGGCAAGCGCGTTCAGGCAGACGCCCGGACGATCGCCACCATTCTCGATCAAAAAGGAGGCAACCAATGAACAGGAAAGCCCTGATTTTGCTACTGGCGCTGGCGTTTCTCATGATCGCCGGCCCGGTGTTCGCCTTTACCGCCCCGACCGATCCCAACTCCTTCGGCTACGTCTTCTACGACTACGTTGTGGTCAAGGGTCTTCAGGGGGCCATCGGTTTCGTCATCGGCATCGCCCTCGTCATTTACGGCGCGACCTTTCTGCCCCAGGGCAAGTACATGACCGGCTTCATCGCCATCATCACCGGCGGCCTGATCGCCGCTGCCGACAAGGTTGTGACCGGCTTCGGCCTGATCTGCTGATTCCCTTCCGGGGAGTCCCCCGCTCCCCGTTTCCACTTCTGGTGCTCCATGAATGATTCGCTTTCGCGGCGGATGCCGCAGTACCTGACACAGCCGTACCAGCTGCTCTGGTTCGAGCCGGACGACATGGCGATCATGGCCATCGCCTACCTGTTCGCAATGATTTTCGGTGGCTGGTTCTGGTGGAGCATGTTGATCGTCCTGCCCACGATCTACTCCCGTGCCAAGCGCAACCGGCCCCGTGGCTTCATGCGGCACCTTCTTTACATGCTTGGCTGGTCGCGGATGCAGGGGTATCCGCAGTATTTCGTGGACGAGTTCATTGAGTAGGGAGCAAGCCGTGAGACTCGACCTGTTCATTCAGAAATCGAGCAACCTGTTCGCCACCAACCGCCTGCTGATGCTGATCGTCGTGCTGATCGGCGGCCTGACGCTGTTCAACACCCTGATGCTCCAGGTGGCCCTGAACCGCCAGGCGGTGGTGCTGGTGCCGCCCGGCCTGAAGGACAGGGCGAGCCTGACCGCCAGCACCATCAGCGAGGACTACGCCCGCGAGATGGCCCGCTATGTCACCTCCCTGCTGCTGACCTACAGTCCCGGCACCATCCGGCGGCAGTACGAGGAAGTCCTGGCGCTCATCGCCCCGGAGAAGTTCGCCGAGATGCAGAAGGCGCTGATGGAGGCCGTGGATACGGTCGAGGTCGCCACGGTGTCGCGGGCGTTCTTCGTCACCCGGATGGAGCTGAAGCCGGACGAGAAGGTGATCGAGGTCACCGGCATCGAAAAAACCTTCGTCCAGGACCAGAAGACGGACGAAAGGCAGAAGGTCTATGCCATCGGGTTTTCCGTCCGTGGCGGGCGCTTCTACGTGACCAGCTTCGAGGGGAGGGATCTGCGATGAGATGGAAGGAGGTTACCCTGGCCCTTCTGCTTGGGCTGGCAGCGATCCCGGCAGTGGCTTCGACCGGCGAACAGGAAGAATCCCTGGTCGTTGTCTTTCCCGAACACACGACCAAGGTTCCCCTGTCCAGCACGGACGTAAACCGCTTTGTCTGTCCCGGCCCGATAAAGGACGTGGTGTTCTCGCAGGACAAGGGGATCAGGATAAAGATCGCCGGCGAGAACGCCTTTGTGAAATTCCAGGCGCTGAAGAAGGGGCAGGAGGTGATCTACACCAAAACGCCTTCGGAGTTCTTCGTCATCTGCGACGGGGACGTTTACTCGATGATCGGCCTGCCGAAGAAGATTCCCTCCCAGACCATCCGCCTGACCAGCGGCAGGAAGAAGCGCATCGAGAAGAACCTGTCCATCTTCGCCGGCCTGCCGCTGGAAAAGAAGATCCTCAAGCTCATCAGGCAGGCGTACACCGGCGATCTGCCGGAGAGCTACTCGGTCCGGCCCGTCTGGAAGCAGCTCAACGTCTTCGACCAGCTCTGGCTGACCGCCAAACGCGACATCGAGGTGGAAGGCGAAGGGCTGGGCCTGCGGGAGTACATCGTTTCCCTCAAGGCCGGCCAGGGACAGTGGCGGCTGAACGAGGCGGACTTTCTGAACCCGCAACTGACTCACAGCCCCCTGGCCGTCGCCATCGAGGAACCTTTGCTCGATCCCGGCGACATCACCCGCGTGTTCATCGTCGAGAGGCGCAACCCGGATGCCCGGCGCAATCCCCTCGTCCGGCGGGGACGGCCGGAAGTGGCCGGACCGCCAGCGGGCGGAGATGAGACGGCAAGCGTGTTTGGGGAGGACGGTAGCGATGAACCTTAAAGAGACGTGGAAAAACCTGGACCCGGAGCGGAAGAAGAAGGTGGTCAAGGCCCTGTGCGTCGCCGGCGTCCTGCTGTTCGCCCTGTTCGCCTACAAGGTCCGCTCTAAACCGGCACCGCCGCCGAAGCCCAGGGCGAAGCCGATTGCCCTGCTGGACGACGCCAGGACGTTCCAGAAGTCCCTCTACCAGAAGAGCCAGAGCGAGCTGAAGAAGCGGGACAGGCAGATGGCCGAGCTGAAGAGGAAGCTCGACGAGCTGATGAAACGCGAAGAGGAAGAGAGAAAGAGGGACGAAGCCACCATCTCCAGCCCGGACAAGGGCAAGAGGATGAATCCAGATGGGATACCAGCGTTCGACAGGGCGCCTTCCTCTTCTCCGCCGGTGCTGCCGGCCTATCCGCCACCCCCTCCGCCCGGCGCCGTCTATCCGTCCGCCGTGGCGAACGGCACGAACAGTTCTCCGGGACAGCCGCCGGCTCCGGACGAGGTGGTGATGATCGGGGAGATCGGCATGGTGTCCGCGCCGGCCAGCGATCTGCCTGAGCCGGATAAAAAAAAAGACTCCACACGCCGGATCTATCTGCCTCCCTCCTTCATGGAGGCGACCCTTCTTTCCGGCCTGGACGCACCTACCGCTGAGGTCGGCAAGGGCAATCCGGTCCCGGCCCTGGTCCGCATCCAGGACCTGGCGGTTCTGCCGAACGACGTGAAGGCCGACCTGAAGGGCTGCTTCGCCATCGTCTCCGGCTACGGAAACCTGGCGACCGAGCGGGCCTTCATGCAGGCGGTGTCCCTGTCCTGCCTGACCAACGAAGGCAAGGCGGTCATCGACCAGGAGATCGAGGGATTCCTGGTCGACCGGGACGGCAAGATCGGCCTGTCGGGCCGGGTCGTCTCGCGCATGGGCTCCACCATCGCCCGGTCGATGCTGGCTGGCTTCTTCGGCGGCCTGGGCGACTATATCTCCGCGTCCAACCAGATCACGTCCACCAGCGCACTTGGGACCACGGTCACCATCGACACCGGCGATGCCGCCAAATACGGCGTCGGAGCCGGACTTTCGAGCGGGTTCAAGGACATCCAGAAGTTCTATCTCGACCTGGCGAAGCAGGCGATTCCGGTCATCGAGATTCCGCCGACCAAGGACGTGACGCTGGTCATCCAGAAGGGCGTCATGCTCAAGCTGCGTGATCCGAACATGGAGGCGAAGAAATGAAGCAGTTGATTCTGGTTCTGACGGCTCTGACGCTTTCCGCGTGCGCCGTTTTCAATCCCTACGAGGAAAATTTCCGCTGCCGCAGGACGGACAGCGGCAGGTGCGTGGACGTGCCGACCGCCTACCACATGGCGAAGGACCTGGACGGGAACACGGCTCGCGCGGCGAACACGGAGTACGAGGAATCGCTGTACAGGCGGGTGACGGAACTGCTCCAGGCCCCGTCCACTCCCGTCGTGGCCCCGCCCAAAGTGATGCGGGTCCTGATGCTGCCCTACGAGGGCGACGGCAACGAGCTGTTCATGCCGCGCTACGCCTACATCTTCCTCGACCGGCCCCGGTGGGTGCTGACCGATCCGTTCGCCAGGGGAGGAAAGTAACATGGCCCTTGTGTCCCTGCTCTTCGGCGACGGCGGGCTGCGGAAGTCGGAGATGGCGGCGGCCGTCCGGCGCAACAGATTTTCCGACTACCTGCCCTATGTCGCCTACGATCCGGACAGCAAAACCTACCTGAACAGCGACGATACCCTGGGGATGCTCTGGGAGTGCGTCCCGCTGACCTTCGCCGGCGAGCGGGCCGTGCTGTCGATGGAGGGCCTTCTGCGGGTGCCGTTCCCGAAGGGAGCCATCCTCCAGTTCATCCTCCACGCCGATCCGCACATCGACCCGATCCTGGATGCCTACAAATGCACCATCCGCCGGGAAGGAGAGCTGTTCATGGCCGTGGCCGAGGCCCTGACCGAACATTTCCGCCGGGGCGCGGAGGGAACGTGGGCCAGCGGCCAGGTGCTGCGGAATTACCGGCTTTTCGTCGCCGCCAAGTGGCCCAGGGAAGCCGGCAGGGGCGTCAACCTGTCCGAGATCCACGGCATGTGCAACGAGGCGCTGACCGGGGCCGGGCTGGCTCCCCGCGACGTGGGCCCGGAGGAGCTGCTCGACTGGCTGCGGCGGCTTCTGAACGACAGTCCGACGGGGAACCTGCGGGCCTACAACGACACCATCCCGATCCGCAAGCAGGCGATTTTCGCCGAAACCATCATCCGGCGTGAAAGCGACCATGTCCAGGTCGGACGGCGCCAGTGGCGCTGCCTGACGCCGAAGACCTGTCCGCAGGAGATCTCCCCGCTGACGACCAACCGGCTGTTCGGCGGGGTCGAGGGGATGGCGTCGGACGCCGACCAGGTGCCGAGTCCGTTTCTCTATTCCCTGACGGTGCTGCTTCAGGACCAGAAAACCCTGCTGCACGCCAAGTGCAACGCCATCATGATCCAGCAGGCCGCGGGCTCGTTCGTCATGAGTCTCGCCCGGAAGAAGGAGGAATACGTCTGGGCGACGGGCGAGACGGACAGGGGAAAGAAGTTTTACCGGATCATCCCGATCCTGTGGGTCTACGACGAACCGGACAGGTGCCGGCGTTCCCTCGACCGGGCGCGGCGGCTGTGGGAGAACCAGAACTTCCTGATGCAGGAGGACCGGGGGATTCTGCCGATCCTGCTGGTGTCCTCGCTGCCGTTCGGTCTCTACGACATCGGCAGGAACGTCGAGCAGATCGACCGGCACTACATCACGCCCGCCGACACGATTGCGGTGATGGTGCCGAACCAGGGGGACTTCGGCGGCGTCGGCCGGCCGGAAATGCTCTTCGTTGGCCGCAAGGGACAGGTGGCCACCCTAGATCTGTTCGACCCGTCGGCCACCAACCACAACGCCTATCTCGCGGCGACCTCGGGCGGCGGCAAGTCGTTCCTCATCAACTACCTGGCGACCAACTACTACGCCGCCGGCGCGAAGATCCGCATCATCGACATCGGTTTTTCCTACAAGAAGATGACCCATCTGGCCGGGGCGCGGTTCCTCGACTTCTCCGACCAGACCCGGATCTGCATCAATCCGTTCACCAACATCATCGAGCCGGAGCATGACATTCCGGTGATCGCTCCGATTGTCGCCCAGATGGTCTACTCGGCCACCGACGAAGAGCCGACCGAGACGGAGATGAGCCTGCTGAAGAACGCCGTCTGGTGGGCTTGGGAAAACGAGGGAAACAAGGCCGGCATCGACCATGTGCATCATTACCTGGCCCACTTCGGCGAGATCGCCAGAACCAATGGCGAGATTGCCCAGGCCGCAGAGAAGCTGGCGTTCAACATCACCGACTTTACCTCGAAAGGCCCCTACGGGCGGTTCTTCAACGGCCCGTCCACGTTCGACATCGCAAGTGACGACTTCGTGGTGCTGGAGCTGGAACACCTGGAGCAGAAAAAGGAGCTGTTCAAGGTGGTGACGCTCCAGATCGTCAACGCGGTGACCAAGGATCTCTACCTTTCCAACCGCCAGGACCCGCGCTTCATCATCTTCGACGAGGCGTGGAAGTTCCTGAACAGGTCGGACCACCTGCGGGAAGTCATCGAGGAAGGCTACCGGCGGGCCCGCAAGTTCAAGGGGAGCTTCAACATCGTCACCCAGTCGATTCTCGACATCAAGCGGTTCGGCCCGGTCGGCGACGTGATCTGGGCGAACAGCGCCTTCAAGTTCTTCCTGGAGTCTGGGGATTTCGCCCGCGCCGAAACGGAGAAGCTGATCACCTACGACCCCTTCACGATGAACATGCTCACGGGGATCAGGAGCCGGCGGAAGGTCTATTCGGAGATCTTCATGGATACTCCTTCCGGCTGCGGCGTCGCCCGGCTGGTGGTCGATCCGTTCAGCTACTACGCCTACACGTCCGACGCGGACGAGATCGCGGAAATCGAGTCGATGGTGCAGGGAGGGATGAGCTATGTCGAAGCGATCCGGGCGATGGTGGATAAGTATCGCCGCAACGGCTAGCGTTCTGGCCCTGGTGCCGGCGCTGGCGGGGGCAGCTCCCGTCCCGGCCGGACAGCCGGACCAAGCGGCCCTTGACCAGGCGCTTCAGGCCGGCGGCGAGGCGGCCTCCAGGGTGATGCGGAAGTACGGCGGCCGGCAGGAGCTGAAGCAGGGGGCCATCGAGCCGATGACGACAACGGCTCCCCTGTCCACCATCGACAGCAGCCGGCAGTTCCAGGCCAGGCTTTCCTTTCCAGGCTCGAACAGGTTTCTCGACGTGATGATCCAGCCGGGATCGACGGGGGACATCGCGACCCTGATCGTGACCCAGGACCTGGACTTCAACGACCAGATGGACAGCCGGTGGCAGGCTCCGGCCCCGGTGTCGGGTGTCTGTGCCAATGGCGTCATCATGTGCGACCCGGGAACCTGGAACAACTGCCGGGATTTTCTGTGGCGGGCGGATTCGGCCGGGAAGGTTGCGCTGGTTCCGGCCACGCCGGACCGGCTCGGCGGCTGCTACTGTGTCAACAACGGCTGCGGCAGCAACCTGATCTGGAACAATTCCGCGATCCTGCTGAAAGACCTGGGCGGCGGCATCGTCGGGGCGATCCAGGCGGCCAATCCGAACCTGGCCATCTCCAGCGTGCAGTCCACCCCGGTGACGATCTCCTACTTCGGCCAGGACATGTCCCGGCCGGCCACGGGCCAGAACGGAGCCGGCGGCGGGCAGCCAGCCCCGCCACCGCAGACGGCCTACTTCCGGAATCCTCCCGACCTGACCTCGGCGGCGACCGCCACGGCCACGGCGCAGGCGGCGGACAACTCCAGCCTGTACAGCCAGGTGGTCAACACCTTCGGAACGAACATGCAGCGGCGCACCTGCGCCATCAAGCGGATCGTGACCCTGACGGAGGTTACCTTCAATGACGTGCTGCTGCCGCTGGGCGGTTCGCTTTCCTCCTTCGGGCTGTGCGGCCCGGAGTGCGGGACGCTGGTGCTGGACACCACCTACAAGCTCGGGCAGCCGTGCAGGACCTACATCTCCCGCTTCTCCTTCTTCGTCAAGCGGCCTGACCTGATCCAGTCGGTGGTTCTACGGAATGTCGCCTTCGACGACCACCTGAAGATTCTTGTCAACGGCACGGAAGTCTACAAACACGGGTATTACTTCGGGCAACAAAGCGGCCCTACTGCGGGGTGCGAGCGGTCCACCGAGTGGCGGTACACCCTCAACAAAGACCTGACGGCACTGTTCAGGACAACGGGGCAGGTGACGGTGGAGATGATTACCACCATCGCCGGCGGCGGTCACGGGCTGGCGAACATCGACATCCGCCTGAAGCCGCTGTCCTGCGACGTGACCGACACCATCAACGACACCTGCCAGGCGCTGGAAACGGACCCGTCCTGTTCGCTCTACGACGAGAAGGTGGACGGCGTGCAGACCTTCCGGCAGGGGAACGCCACCGGGCTGACGCCGCTGCCGTCGGCCAGGCAAATCACCCAGGGGACATGCACCAGGACACTGAACTATGACTGGTGGCAGAAGGAACGGGTCTACATGTGCGACGCCCGGTCGTTCGACTTCTCCACGGCGGCCACGCGCTACGGGGCGGTGGTCGATTCCGTTGTCTCGGGAGGGATGACCTACCAGGACATGCGACTGGTGGGTGGAACCTGGCAGCCCGGTTCCGGCTCCCTGTCGATGATGGACTTTGGCTCTCACGCCGAGTGCGAGATGGCCTGCAAGACGCGGCGGGTGTCGAGCAAGGACCAGGCGCTGCTTTCCGGGCCGGTATCGCAGGCCCAGACTGACCCGGTGTCCTACGACATCCTCTATCACACCTGCCAGGACGGAGCATGTCCTGTTGGACCGGGAGAGGAAATCCTGAAGGACTGCCAGTGCCTGAATGAGTTCGCCGAGGCGGCCACCGTCATGCAGATGCTGCGGCAGGCCCAGAAGGACATGATCTGTTCGGACGGAGTGGCGAAATGAGACGGCTGACGGCTCTGGTGGTTCTGGTCTGTTTTGTGGCCGGTTTTCCGGTCAACGGCCTGGCGGTCATGATGTGCGGGACGGACCTGAACGGGGACGGCTACACCGACGGTCCGAACGAGACGGCGCAATGCCAGAACGTCCCTGTTCATGGCGGACAGGGGAATCAGGATTTCTGTCCGGTCCAGGCGGTGGACTGCGAGGCGACGACGAGCAATCCGACCACGGAAAAGACCTGTTCCGATCCGGCCTACAGCTACAACGCCACGGCGGACCGCTGCGAGAAAACCCCTGACTGTCCGGGCGGGACATGGGACCCGGCGACAAAGGGCTGCACGGGCGGCCCGGCCATTCCGGCGACGCCGGTGGTCCCTTCAACCTGTTCGGCTGAGATTGTCTGGGACATGGTAACCACCACGACATGGACCGGTTCGGCACCGCCTGGCGGAACCGTCGAGGTCAAGAGGATCAGGCTGACCACCGGCGGGGCTATGGGATACTACTATTTCCGTTTCGACCAGGCGTGCAACTGGGTCGATTACTACGTGGTCGACACGCGAACGAATCCGCCCTCGACCACAAGCATGGCTCCCACGGGCGCTCTTCCCCTGGCGCCTGGCCAGAGATTTCAGCAGACCTACCCCGACTTCTGGGGGACCGGAACCTGGAGCGTCACCTTTACCAACACCACCCCACCGACGACCGGCTACACATGTCCCGCCGGCTACACCCTCCAGGGGACGAGCTGCGTTCCGCAGCCGCCGGCTCCCGATTGCGGCGCCGGAACCCTGAACGCACCGGCTGGCCTGTGCGTCATGCCGCCGACGACGACACAGACCTGCCCGACCGGGACGCTCGATCCGGCCATGGGACTGTGTACCGGGGATTACGTCTGTCCGCTGGGCGACCAGTACGCCTGCCTCGATACCGGGGGACAGGTGCCGCAATGTTCCCCGAACGCCTGCACGGACATCCCCCAGGACCAGATTGGGGTCGACACGACACCCCAACCGGTCACGGACACCTGGCTGCGAGACGACGGTCCGAAGGACGCGGACGGTAACTGTCTCGGTGTGCTGTACATCTTCTCCGGCAAGCCGTCCCGCTGCCGGCCGCCGGGGATGAAGGTCGGCTATCTGAACGACTGCTGCGATAGCGATGGCAACACCATTGCCGACACCAGGACCGGGCAGAGTTTTACACAGACGGCGAACGCTCTCCACACGGCCTACCAGATGGCGCAGACGGCCTACTATTCCTACCAGATCGGTGCCGGAGCAATGGCCGTATCCCAGACTGCGACCGGAGCGGTTGTCATCACCAACGCCGCGACCGGGGCTACGGTGACGACCATAGCGGCCGGGTCGGAAATGGCCTCCGGCGTGCTTGCCGCCAATGGCGCGGCCATGTCCGGAGCGGGCGCATCGGGAGCGGTCAGTGCCGGTCTGCAAGGCTACGCCACGGCGATGCTGAACCCGGCGACCATTGCCTTTGCCCTTGCCATCATGGCGGTGATGAAGGTGGCCTTCGGCAAGGGGTGTGACCAGAACGACGGCGAGACGGCCCTGTTCGCCGCTTCGGGCTACTGTCACTACCTGGGGACTGTCTGCGACCGGAAGTGGCCCGTGGTCGGCTGCGTGCAGCGGTCCAGACGGTATTGCTGCTTCAACTCGAAGATGGCCCGGATCGTGGCCGAGCAGGGGCGTTCACAGCTCAAGGCGTTCGGCCCCGACGGAGGATGGGGAACGCCCGAGAACCCGAACTGTCGCGGTTTCACGCCGGAGGAATTCCAGCAGCTCGACTTCTCGAGAATCGACCTGTCGGAATACTTCGACGACATCATGGCGGACATGAACCGGAACGTCCAGGACGCCCGGCAGAGGATTCAGCAGGGCATCCGTGCCCACTACCAGCGGACGACGCGATGAGGCGCCTCGTTTTGGTTGTGGTTCTGGTCGCCTGCACCGTCCAGAACGGACAGGCGAAAGACCTGGGGACGTTCGGCAGGACATACCCGATTGTCGAGCGGGACGCCCTGGAGGAAACCCGGGAGCGGGCCGGCCAGGTCGACTGGCGGGCGGTGATGAGACGGATCAGGCCGGAAGCGTACCGACCGAAGGGGCTGAAGCGTCTTCCGAGGGCGGGTGAAGACAGGACGTTTCTGGTGGACATGACCTACACGCTGCCGTTCGACATTCCGGACGGCAAGGGTGGCGTTCTCTATCCCCGTGGCTACCAGTTCAATCCACTGGACTACGTGCCGTTCAACCAGACGCTGGTGGTGTTCAACGGCGATGACGCGGACCAGGTGGCGTGGCTGCGTGAATCGGGGCTGCTGGAGGAAACGGGAACGGTGCTGATTCTGTCGGGCGGCAGCTACGTGGAGATGGCAAGGGATCTTGCCCGCCCGGTCTACTACCTGAATCCGCAGATCGTGGACCGCTTCCACCTGCGAGCCGTTCCTTCGGTGGTTCGCCGCATGGGGAAGATGATGGAGGTCAAGGAGTTCAAGGTCGAAGGTGGACACGGGGAGGGAGAGGGATGATGAGGGTCTTCGCCGCCTGTCTTCTGGTTCTCTGTCTGGTGTCGACGGGCTGGGGACGGTGCCAGTCGCGGGTGTTCAACCCGGTGGAGGACATCTGCTGGCAGTGCATCTTCCCGGTCCAGTTCGGTGGCCGGGTGACCTTGGGCAACACGCGGGGAGATGTTCCTCCGGAAACGCGGTCCTCTCCGGTCTGCGCCTGTTCCAACGGCGGGTCGGTCACCGTTGGGACGACGGTGAGCTTCTACGAGCCGGCGCGGATGATCGAGACGGTGCAGGACGCGTACTGTTTTCCCTCCCTGGGAACGCGGATGTCGAACCCGCAGCCGGGTTTCCTGAACGGCTCGAAGGACGATCCGACACTGCACGGCGGGGCCAAGATCTTCCAGCAGGTTCACTACTACGTGCTGCCGGTCTTCCAGCTCATGAACCTGTTCGTGGATTTTCCCTGCCTGGAGCAGAAGGGATTTGACCTGGCCTACATGACGGAAGCCGACCCGCTGTGGTCCAACGACGTGCTGGCGCTGCTGCTGAACCCGGAGGCGCTGCTGTTTGCCAATCCGGCGTCGCAGCTGTCATGTGTCCCGGACAGCGTGGCGGCCAACACGGGCTATCCGATTGACCAGCTTTTCTGGTGCATGGGTTCGTGGGGCAGCGCCTATCCGCTGACCGGTTCCATCGAGGGCCGGGACGACACGATCGCGAACGCGGGGCTGGCGGCGCGAATGCTGTTCAAGCTGGGCCGGGAAATGCTGCTGTTCGACCGGGGGACCGATCCCTGCGGCGCGGTCATGACGCCCATCTGGAAAAAGAGCCTCTACCGACTTCAGATCGCACGGCCGGTCAGGGGAAACGACTGCATCCCCATCGGCCGGTCGGACTTCCTCTGGGGGGCCGGGAAGAATCCCCCGACAGGGGCCGGTCCCAATGCCCCGAACAATTTTCTCTGGGTGCTGACCCGGAAGAACAGGTGCTGCATCGGCTACGCGCCGTGATGGAGGGCTGGACGTGAAGGGATTGCTTGCCGCGCTGATGGTGCTGTCGGTTCTGTCGTCCGCCGTTGCGGCGTCTCTGGAGGAACAGGCGGCCGGGTTGCGGGACCGGGCGACGAAGATGGATCTGGACAAACCGGAGGTGGAAATCTCCCCGGAGATCCGGCAGAGGGTGGACCGGCTGCTTTCCCTGTATCGTTCCCCGGAGTACCAGCGGAAACTGAAACGGGAGCAGGCCAGAATCCGCGAAA
Source organism: Geothermobacter ehrlichii (assembly GCF_008124615.1). Taxonomy (NCBI): domain Bacteria; kingdom Pseudomonadati; phylum Thermodesulfobacteriota; class Desulfuromonadia; order Desulfuromonadales; family Geothermobacteraceae; genus Geothermobacter; species Geothermobacter ehrlichii. The sequence continues at coordinate 62,994 of NZ_VNIB01000012.1, read as the reverse complement.
TTCTGGGCCTGGAGGGGCAACCGGAGGCGGACAGGGGGGATGATGGCCACGGGAAGACGTTAGGCCGTTCTGTGTATGTTTTCGTCTCTTCTTCGGTTCCGTTGCAGACCCTGCGGAACTATGCCGCCGACATGGCCGCTCTGGAGGGATATGACGCGGTGATGGTGTTCCGGGGATTCGTTGGCGGGGCCGGGAAAATCGGGCCGACCGCCAGGCTGATAGGGGACATTCTGAAGGTGGATTCGTCCTGCGACCTGTCGACCGGTCAGTGCGATGCCTGGCCGGTGTCGGTGACCGTCGACCCGGAGAAGTTTCGCCGGTTTGGTATCCGGCAGGTGCCGGCCATCACTCTCGACCGGGAGGGGAAAGAGCCGCTGACGGTTTATGGCGATGTGAGTCTGGGGTATGCCTTGAAGAAGTTTTTGAGCGAAGTAGGCAGCCTTTTGATTGAGGGCATAGGAGCTGAATAAAAAATATACTGTATCGTCATTTTAGATTGCCGAATAGGTGTTCCTTGATATAAACGATTGTTTTTTCTTTGGTTTCTACTATTTGTAGAGAGTAGCTCCTGTTGCCTGTTGTTATGCTTAGTGTTTCTATTGTGCCAGCAGGTAGGTGATGGGTAGTGGTTTCGATTTTGCCAAGATCGATACTATTGCTTGAAAGGAGTTCAATATATTTTTTTATCCCTTGAGACAAGTCATGTTCATGGGCTACATATTGGTTTACGCTTATTGATATTGTTTTGTTGTATATAAATTGAATGTTGCCAAGGTATTCGCCTTTATTGTTTTTGCATAAATAAATGCCATCAGGCGTGGTGTTGAAATTGCATATATTGTCAAGCTTGTTTAATACTTGGTTCTTTTCTTCCCCGATATATAGTTTCTTTCCGTGAAAAATGATAGACTCTTCTGAGTGTGCTGACTTAACACTAATTAAAGCGATCAATAAAGCCAATAAAAACTTCATGGCCGCTCCTTTTTTTGGTTATAAAGTTTAAACAATGGTTCTTAGTTGGTTGGTGATGTTTTATTTGCTGTCCGCACGAACTAATCCATGTTTTAAAAGAATGTCATTTGTTTCCCAAAATTTCCCTTTGCCATTCCAAGTGTATCTGATTTCAACCTTTTCTTCTGACTCGGAAATAATTTCTAGATCTTCAATCCCAGGGATTCTTCGGAGAGCATTTAGAGCATCAGTGCCAATGCTCTGATTTGATAAAAATCCGCATACACCATCGCGTTTTAGAGTGATGGAATGTCTAGACACAATTGGTTTCCTTTGAGTTATCTTTGTTTCTCTGTTTATAGTTAGGAGGGCTATGGGTTCAAAGATTTAGATTGGCTGAAGTGCGGATATCCCCCCTCCAAGATTTCCTGCCCGACAAGCGGTAGTTGGTGCCCAGCCTAAAAAATTTCTTAGAACCTGTCAATTGCCACTGGACTCTAGAGGCTGCCTTCACTGATAAATTGGTTGGTGTTTCGGCCATAGAGAGAGGAAAGAGGCACTGTGGCGGGGCCCCCAATCCGCCTGAAGCGGCAACCCCGCATGGCCATCCCCGCAAAGCGAGTGGTACGGCCGGGGGAATTTCACCGTGTCACACAGTGCCCACTGAAGAACATCACAGCATTGATGGCAGATGAGTAGTAGAAGCAGGTGGGGTGGGTGGCCGGCTACTCCCCACCATACCGGCATCGACCATAGGGTCGATGGCGCCACAGGCAACGCCGAAAATTTCCTGCTGTCGCCCCGCCTTCAGGGAGGAAGGCAGATGCTGGTAGCTGTTGCAGTATCTCCCGGTATTCGCCCCAGATAAAGCCCTCCTGACCAATCCAGCACAAGCCTGTCCATGAACGCCTGGCAGGTTGAGCCGTCAGGTTTGGATCTGCCAGAACAGGCTCTTTGTCTAGCGGTCTTCCGCGCCAAAAACTTCCTTCTCCAGCTTTATGACTTCATCGAGCATCCGGAGGTTCATAGAAGGCCCTTCGACGAGTCCCAGGTAGGCGCGAATCAGGAGGCATTTCTTCAGGAGGTTATCCTGGCTCCGGCTGAAAGCCGGTTCGTCTTCCGGTCCAAAAGAGGTCAGGTACTTGGCAAAATTAAGGCGTGCCGTTTCAAGCCTTGAAGCCCCCTCTTGGTCTTCATGGCTCTGGATTGTCTGCTCTGCCCAGCCGCATAATCTGCAAGGTCTGGTGTCTCCCTTTTTCAGGGTCGGCATCCCGCAGACAGCGCACGGTTGGCGATTAAACTTCCCCGGCATTTTCTCCCGGCAACGGTCGCAGGTTTCCTCCATGCGATCAGACAGCAACTCTAAATGGTACAGGGCTGAATCCGGAGTTATCCAGCCACCATGCAAGCTGGTGCCTTCCCATACCGGGTGTCCAAGCCATCTGTCGTCACTAATTACTCTTTTGCGTTGCTTGTAAGTGAGTGCTTGCCTGCCCAGATACTCCGCCAGGTTTGTTGGCAACCCCAAGAAGCGTTTGACCTCAATCACCCGTTCTGGAAGGTCCGGGGAGTCGCGAGATTCCAGCATCCTATGGAAAAGATGAATCAATGTCCTGTTTTCCTCACGGTTCTCTTTGACGCGATCAAAGTCCGGCTCACCGGGACGGTACATGCACCCGTAACGTGCAAAGTTCAGCCGCGCTTCTGTCAGGGAATAGTCACCGTTCGGCCCGCCCCAGACCTTGTCGGCCTCATCGTCGTCCTGTCCGTCATCTTCCCAATCACAGAGGAAACATAAGTCATAGTTGCCGCGTTCCGAGAGAGTGGGATAACCGCACACCGGACAGGTGCAGCAGTTGAAGGCTTCGTAAGATGGAACCTGGTCGTTCCACATGCGCTGGCAGAGTTGATCGAAGGCCTGGCGGCGCTGCTGGAATTCTTCCAGAATCTGTTCCTTGCTTTGCGACATAAACGGCCTCGGCTCTCGGGTCAGGGCTTTCTTGGGCTTTTACTCTTCACCCGCGATTTCCTGGGTGGCCTACCATACATTGGCCACACGATGAATCGTTTTCCGGGCCTTCCCCTTTCGTCCTGTCAACAATGGACAGCGTAGCTTCTTTGCGGGCTCTCATCAAGAACGGGCGAAGAAAGGACGCCTTTTGGCAAAGGCTTGGAAGGGCAAACTCTGGAATCGCTGAAAAAGTTTTCTGGAAAAACTGAAAATAATATAAATAGTTATATCTCTCTGGAAAAAGTCCGCCTGCTTCTTTGACGAGACGGTCACCGTTCTTTTCTGGAATCGCTGAGAGATTCCCCCCTTCGGCAATACAAGGGTAGGGAGCCTCGAAAGGAGATCCGGATGAGTGGTGACCATCAGGACCGGACAACCCACCCTCACTTTACCTCAATGGAGGCTGGACCGGCCCCCGCGAGTTTTTCCCCCCTCCCTCGCGCAATGGGGCCGGTCCAGGTCTTTTTTCTCTGTCTGCTGACCAGTCTGGCAACGGCGGTTGGGACCGTCTGGTACTACGACCAGCACTACGCCCAGAAGATCGTCGCGGTCGATCTCAAGGGTTTCCTGCAGCAACAGAAGGATGACTACCTGAACGGCAGGATCAGCGAGGACGATCTGAACCGGCGCATGAACGAGCTGGAAGCGTTCGTTGACCGGATTCCCGAAAACCACTCCGTCATTCTCGGCGATGTTGTTGTTCGGAACATCGAGGTGCTGAAGCCGTGACCTGGCTGCGGGATTTCGTCCGGGAACGCCGGGGGCTGGCTCTTGGGCTTGTGTCGGCCCTTTTTCTTGGCACCTACATCATCCGTCACCTGTTCATTTCCATTACTCCGTCCATCTCCTACCGGGTTCTCTGGCTCGATGATGTCCACAACGCGCGGAAGGGAGATTACGTCGTCTTCCGTCTCGACACCAGGCGGCTACAGGGAGTCCCGTTGCCGGTGGACCTGAAGGACGAAAAGGGCTTCATCCGGGCAGTGAAGCGGCTGGCCTGCGACGAAGGGGAAGTCATCAGCCACCGTGGGCCGAGAGGCCGGGACATCTACTGCGGCAACGAGTTCCTTGGCCGGGTGAAAGAGCGCAGCCACACCGGACAGATGCTGCGTGCGCTTCGGTTCGAGGGTGTCATTCCCCCCGGCAGGGCGTACATGGCCGCCGACAACATGGACAGTTTCGATTCGCGGTATTTCGGCCTGGTGGACAAGCGGGATTTCGAGTACCGCGCCATCGGTCTTTTCTAGGAGGCGTCGTTATGGACTGGTTCGCCAACATCAACCCGCTGACCCACGTGAGCGCCGGCGAATACGCCACCTTCTGGCAGACCCTGTTCGCAACGCTTTTCCTCGGCATCTGGAGCCGCACCTTCGCCAGCCTGCTGCTTGTGCTGTCGTTCTGGTTCGGTGTGCGCCGACGCAACTGGATTCTCGGGTTCTGGACCTTCGTCGGGGCCGGTTCTCTGGCCTATGGCGCGGCGTTCATGCGGTTTCTTGGGCTTCTGGCCCGCTAGGAGGACTCAATGGGGAAAGACACTGGCACCACGGACATCATGCCCATGCCGGACGGCCAGGAGATTCATCCAAAGGGCTTTCTGGAGGCGATTTCCTTTATCGAACAGAGCTTTGCCAACGAGCTTGGCGGCGCAATAATCCGGGACACCTTCCTGACCACCAAGCAGCGGCTGGAGTTCTTCGAGGTCGGGTTCCGCAGTTCGTTTCTTTCCGGCCTGATTTCGGCCCTGCTGACCCCGATAGCGATTGGCGTGGTCGAGCGGTACATCCCGATCTTCGGAGACGCCGACCCGTCCAGGTTCGACCTGGTGTTCGCCTTCATGCTGGCGGTCGGCTATTCCATCGGATTTGCGATTTTCCTTGCCTACGCCTGCACCAAGTTCATCGGAAGCTACACCAGGTCGATGATCAGGAACCTTCTCGGCGGAGTGGTGGCCGGATCGATCCTGAAGGCGATCCTGGCGTTTCTCGGATTCCACTTCCTCTATTTTGTCGTCCTGTCCGACGCGAACATGGTGAAGGGAGCGCAACTGCTGTACAAGGCGCACCTGCCACGCCGTTTCGTCATGTCGGCCTACTCGTGGATCTACGACTTCAAGCCGGTGCTTCTGACTTCGGCATGGTTCGTCGTCGGTGTCACGCTGGTGTTCATCCTGATTCCAACGGTTTCGATGGTGCTGGCGACCATCAGAAACCGGAAACTGATCAAGGCGGGGCTGGTGCATGTTGAGTGAGATTGTCGATGTTGTCCTGAAGTCCCTCTATGCGAGAAGTGCCAGCCTGTACAACCACTCAATGGTGACCGGCCGGCTGGCGCAGCAACTGGTGGTGGCCGGCGATCTCTGGCGGGACTACGACCCGCAGCAGGCCCATATCGCCGGGTTGCTGCACGACGCCGGAAAGCTCTTCCTGCCGGACGCCATCCTGCTCAAGTCCGGTCCGCTGGACGACACGGAGCGCGGCGTCATGGAGCTGCATCCGATCTGGGGCGGCCAGTTCTGCCAGGGAACCGTCCTCGAAACGTTCAAGCAGGTCGTTCTCCAGCACCATGAAAAACCGGACGGGACCGGGTATCCGCTGGGAACCAGGGAAGTCTGCTTCGAGGCCCGGATCATCCAGGTGGCGGACACCCTCGCCGCCCTGATGGACGACCGCCCCTATCGCCGGGAGATCCTGCATCCGCATTTTCTTCTCCGGCAGGTCCGGGAAACCGTGGAAGGGCTTTTCGCCGGCGAGAAGGAAAGGAAGGTGCTGCACGCTGTCCGGGTTGTTCTCGGGCTGGCCGAAGGCAAACACGCCAGGCCGCCGCTGAGCCTGGTGACGACATAGGGAAGGGGGAAAAGAAGATGTATCGGTTCATGGGCTGTCTGCTGGCGGTTGCGCTGTTTCTTTCCGGGTGTAGTGGCATCCAGGACATCAAGATCGTCCACGACTTCAGGCAGGAGATGCGAAAGCAGCGGGCCAGACGGGGCGAGTGCCAGTTCGTCGAAGTCGGCCGCCGGGAAATGGATGTTGTCTGCCCGGAAGACCCGGACTGGGAAGAGAAAACCGGCGAGGCCGCCAGGGCCAGAAGAATTGAGCGGCAGAGCGAGGTCATCCTGAACAACAGCTACTACCGCCAGATCATGCTGGACCAGCGCCTGGCCGGCATGTCGACCCTGGCAAGGGAGCGTTTCGTTTACGAGGAATACCTGCGGGGCTACCGGGCGGCGAAGAACCGGAAATACGTCCCGGGAGCCTACACGCTGGTGGAGCCGCTTTTCTGCTTCGAGGACCGGCAGAATCCCTTCAACTACAAAGGGTGGGTTTGTGCCCCGGTTCGTGGAGGATGGGGAGAGCCATGAGGAAACGGATGCTTTTCGCGGTTGCGGTTCTTGTCCTGTTCCCCGTCTCGGCGTTCGCGCTGGACGGGGAATTTTACACCTACGGGGGCTTCGACGCGGTTGTGTCGGGCTTCCAGCGGATCGCCCTGATCTTTTCCGATGGCGGATACAGGGCACTGCTCTACTCGGTCGTCGTGCTTGGGCTGCTACTTGGCGTCATCAACGTGCTGGTCCGGGCGGGAACCGGGGCGCGGATGTCTCCCATCGGCTGGCTGGTGCCAATCTTCATCGGGTGCCTGGTCTACCTGGGCATGGTGGTTCCGACCGGGACGATGCACGTCTACTCGACCAAGACCAACCGCTACATGCCGGTGCCGGGCGTGCCCGTGGGAGTCATCATGGTGTCCCACGTCCTGAACAGCATCGAGCAGGGGCTGGTGGAGATCATCGAGACATCCTCCGATCCGAAAAGCTACACCTACCAGGCCGGCGGAACCGGCTACATGGGGCTGCTGAAGCTGGTCGGCAGGAGCGTCATCCCGGACGACACCTACCTGATGGACAACATCAATACCTACATCGACACCTGTGTCGCTTTCGAGGTCGATTCGCCGTATTCGCAACTGACGGTGCAGGAGCTGCGGCGGGAGAGCGCGGACTTCCGGGTGTCCTTCGGCAAGGCGGCCAATCCGGCGATCCCGACCACGGTCTACACCGCCAGCAGCCCTAAGGGGATGCAGGCGAACTGCGCAGACGCCTGGAGCAGGTACATCCTGCCTGTGCTGAACAACATCGCCACCTTCGAGAAGGCGATCAATTCCGTCTGTTCGGAGATCGGCTTCGACGTGTCCGTGGCCAGCTCGAAACAGCAGTGCCGGGTCGCCATCGAGGGCGTGCTGGACGATCTGGGGCTGACGGGCGTCAATCTCACGGACTTTGCCCGTCAGAAGTTTATCGCCGCCCGGCTGCACCAGATTTTCCTGACCGGGGACACCGCCAGCCTGACCAACTACAAGCTGATCACCAACGCCGGCGGAACCCTGGTGGCCACGAACGAATGGCTGCCCATCCTGAAGGGCGTCCTGACTGCCATCGCTCTCGGGCTGACTCCGTTCATTGCCCTGTTTCTCCCGACGCCGCTGCTTGGCCGTGCGCTCAGCCTCTTTCTGGGCACGATGATCTGGCTGGTGTCCTGGGGTGTGATTGACGCCTTCCTGCACAGCTACGCCATCGACTATGCCGGCAGAGCCCTGGCCGATCTGGCGAGTATCGGGAACACGGCGAACGCCTTCGCGATGGACGCGTTCTTCTTCGCGCCGGGCGAGCTGGTGAAGGTCTTAGGTATGTTCGCCATCATCCGCAGCTCGGGGCTGATGCTGGCCACGGTCATGACCGGGATGCTGGTCAAGTTCGGTGGCCACGCCCTGGCCTCGATGGCGGGCAACCTGATGGGGCAGATCCAGGGCGCCGGACTCCAGGCAGCCCGCGTCACGATGGACCCGTCCGGCCGGGCGGCGGCCATCAGGTCCAACGTCGAGGCCATCCCCACCCAGGACATGGCCAACACCCACAAGTGGGGCTGGGGCTATGAGGGAATGCAGCACGCCGCCAAGCTCAAGATGATGCAGGAGACGGCGGCAGCGACAGCGCACGAACAGAAGGTGCGGGCCCTGCAGGAGATGGGACGTATCGGGGCCGGCGATCCCTATGGTGGAGCCGGTATGCAGGCGCTGGACGGCAAGTATCGGTCCGATACCTTCACGGACATGCAGGGGAACCCGATCCACTACAACGTCGGGGCAGGAGGCGTCGGGACGGAGACATCCCAGACCACACTTGCCAACGGCTGGACCCGGAAGAGCAGCGTCCGGACCCAGGGCGGGGAGGTGGTTGGCCAGACAACGACCTTTGTGGGGGCGGCCGGCACGATCACGGAGACGACAGGCCCGGACGGGCAGGTGACGACCCATGTCAACGCCCAGGGGCTGTCGGCCACCTTCGGCAAGGCGTACCAGGAAGCCGCCATAGAGAAGGGAGCGCACAGCCTGGCCACGGACAGGGGCTGGTCGCAGCACTGGCAGGAAGTGAACAGGGATGCCATAACCAGCGATGAGGCCCGGAGCTACCGGGAGGCGGTTTCCGATAGGATTGCCGATTCCGTGCAGCAGAAGGTTGAGGACGGGTCTGCGTTCAAGCAGGTGAAGGCAGAGACAAGAGAAAAAATGGTGGCTGCTGGTGTCAAGATCGGACTCGGAAAGACAGGGGAAGCCCTGCTTTCAGCGTTGACGCTTGGGACCGTGAGGATAACCCCTTCGGGAGAAGGGATGTATCGTTTGGCTGGCAAAGACGGCAAAACAGCGGAATTTACTGCCAGTGAATCTGAAATCAAGGCGCTGTCTCAGGAAATTGCCGGCATCCGGGAGGACGCGATTGCCAGGACACTGCGAACATCCGCCGGCAGGGACTATGCAGTGTCCTCCGCCGCGCGGGATAATGCCGCTGAAGGCTGGTCCCATGTGCGAGAGGCGATGACCCGCGACACGACTTCAACTGGCGTGACAATGGATCTGATGAAGGCATACGTCGACGACCGGGCGCGAAGTGACTATGGCGAGGTCAGCAACGAAACCCGGATGCGCGTTCTCGACGACATGAACAGGCAGCGCACCGGCTCCGGTGAGGGGCAGGACTCCCTGGCGGGCGACATCAACACCTGGGTGCGGAGGCGCTACGACGACTACCTGGACACTCCGCAGACAGGCAACCATGTGATGCGTGATATTGCCAGTATCAGGAACAGGGTTGGTGCGGGAATCGAAGGCCACCGGCAGGAAGGCTCCGGCGTTGTCGACCGGGCAAATGCGGCGGTTGGTGACAATTCTTTCAGCGATCCAAGACAGGGATTGAACGGGCCTGATCCTGAGAAGGCACAGCAGCGCCGGGAAGTGCGGCGTGGCGTCATAGACCAGATCTACCAGGACAACGGCAGTTTCGATTTTGGCTCGAATCCGCTCAAGCAGCTTGGGCGGGACGCGGCCAGCCCGTTTGTTTCACAGCCGCAGGAGCCGGACGCCAGGAACATGCCAGGCCTGGACCCGCAGGGTCCAGGGGAGCAGGCTCCGGAGCGGTGGCAGCCGCTACGGGGCGGGTCGGTGTTCGACGCGAACAGGCCGCCCCGATCAACGTTCAGGATGACGGAGAAGGAGCAGAAGAGGCTTGAAGAAATGTTGAAAAAGCTGGACTGGTAACCTGGAAAAGCCCCCTAAGATTCGGGGGCTTAATATTCATCCTCTCGGTAAAGATATGCTAGCGAACCAGGATAAGTTGGATCGTTTTGTCTGGAAAAATCCTCCATAGCCTCTTCCGTCGCCTCTTGGATGGCTTCCGCATTCTCCCGCAGAAACTTCTCCCGTTCCTGATACCGGTGCATATCATTCAGCGCCTTGGCGCGAAGCAGCTCTTCGTCCGTGCGATTGTCCAGGTGCTTGTCCACCGGGTCCTGGACGAATTCGTCATCAAAGGCCGGCAGCCGGAATTTTTTCAGCATGTTCAGGATCGACATGACGCCCTCCTTTCCGTGGTATCGGACGTTTCGGTGTCGAAGATTAACTCTTTACCAGAATATATAACACAGAGGGGAACCCACAAAGAAAAAGCCCGGCGCTTGACTGGGCCACGTAGAAGGGGGGAAGGTATCCGCCGATTCAGCGGCAAATTGACTCACACGGAATCCCATCCCCGTCTCTGTCCAGCCGGGTCAGGCCGCACTGGTTCAGGTAGAACATCGCCTCTTCGCACGACACCATCTCCCGGCAATATCTCTTCTGTCCACACCGGCCTGACGAAACCGTGGAAGATTGAGATGTCCGTTTCGCTTTTCCCCATCCGGCGCCATGCCTCCATTCCCACGGTGGGATCGGGTGCGGGTCGGACCAAAGACCCCGTTTGGCTGCTCTGGCTTCTGCTTCAAGCTTGAATAGAGCGGGGTCGTTTGCGTACCGGCGATATGCCCAGGCAAGACCGGCCTGCACCAGACGGCTGTTAAGGGTGGTGCCGTCATCAAGGAAGACCTTGCCAACGATACGGCCGTAGCGGTCCTTGGTGACCACATCGACTAGGACGGTTTTGCCGCCTACCAAGTCAAGGACGAACTTTTTGGCGGCTTGACCGAACGGTTGCCCAGGCTTCTTTGGCCCGTGACTGGTTTCTGGGCAGTCGATCTCGGCCAGGCGGACTTTTACTGCCTGACCGCTATCAAGAACCTGAATCGTGTCGCCGTCGGAGACTTTGATGACCTTGCCGGTAAATGCGAGGCAAGGAAGGGCTGTCAGGAGTGCTAGGGTTAATAACAAAACGACGAGCTTTTTCATTGAAAGTTATCAATAGGTGTTCTAGTAATTTCGACATGAAGTTCTTTGTCTATTCTGTAGGCCATCAAATTTATAACAGATCCAAGCAGACAATGTATTAGCCCTGCGACCTCAGCAATAGATATATTTATAATAGAATCGCAATCTATTTACATGATTATATCATAATGTCAGATGTCGGCTTTCTCTGCGGGACTATTCTTGTGTGCCGCAATAATTGTTGTTACACCCTTTCGCTATCAAGCAAAGCTTGATAGCGAAAGGGTGCGTTCATTGTCGATTGATTAATTTTGTCTGCCTTTTTCAATAATTTTAATTACCCTGTCTAGTAGATCCTTTAATATATTTGAGTCGGATGCCCCTTTTTTGGATGTTTCAACTCTTGAAGGAAGCGGATTCTCAAAAATTTGCCTTATAGTTTCAATTACAAATTGACGATGTTCTCCGTTTGAATCGGCAGATTCTTCTTTTAATTTTCTAACAAGATCAAGATATGGTGAGAGAGAAAATGATAGAGATGACTTAAAACCGTAAAGCTCTTCATACTCACGTTCTCTTGCATATTGATGTATGGAGTAGCCTATGAAAAAAATGATAGGAATGCTGACTGTGACACGTAAAAGGAAACTAGGGGCTTTGTAAAATGGGATGTCTGATTGAAGTGTTTGCACATGTTCAGCAATCCAGATAATGACAACTGCTTGAGCAACAATTGCTGCTGTAGTGAGGAGAGCCCAAACCCATTTTGAAAATTCTATCCTTTTTTTGCGTTTTTCAAAAGCGCTAAACAAAGATGCACCAACGGCTTTCAGTAAGTGTTCTTTTGTTTCGGCTTGTAATTCTTGATTTTTCGTAATTATTTTTTTAGTTTCTTCTTTGCAATATTTAACCGTAGTGTCCGCTAAGTTTCTGGACTCATTTATTGTATTCTTTGTTGCCTCAATTTCATTGAAGAATTCCCTTATTTTTGCTTCGATTGCACCTATGTCATCTCTGAGCTTCTGTGACGCATCCCTATTAGTTTGTGACTGATTCTTAAAGTTAGTAATTTCAGTTGCTTTTTGTGAGCTTTCTTCAGACAGCATCTTTAGTTCATTTAACAATTTTTCCGATTCAGTTTTTGCCGATTGTATTATTTTCAGGAAATTATTTGCATTTTGTTCGTGCTGTTCTGCAGAGTCACTACTTTTTTGCGCTTTCTTGCTTGCGCTGACTGCCTTTTCTGCTTCTTTGATAAGGGCAGAAAGACGTAAAGATTGTTGTTCTATCTCTTGATCGGATGGGCCAGTAGAGCGTGGGAATGCTTCTAATGCTAATAAAAATAATTTTTCTGCTAATTCATCGGTGCCATTTTGAATGGTGACATTCACATGGCCGAATGAAAGGTTGGAAGTCACAGTTACTGTTAAGTTATTGCTGCTTGGGAAAACAGCTCTGAAGTTCACCGTTGTAAATCGTTTGTCAGTAATTTGCTCAAACTCGTTACGAACCTGGTTCGGGTCGCCAGTCAATTGTATAGGAAGAACTCCGCCCGAAAATGTAATTGACTGGTTATGAATAGGACCAAAGTCCGATATTTCTTGCATTTGATCTGCAAAATCTAAAAACCTTTCAGCCTTAAGTATGTTCTCGGAGGATAACCATGATAGTTGACGTTGGTTTACTGGTTGTTGCATTTCTTGTGTTCCCTAATATTGCGATTAATTTTTTAAAATTTTCTGCCGTTTCTTTGAGTGTCAATCTGTGCTTTTCTTCAATTGCCCTACTATGACTTCTTATCCATAGGCAATGGACTTCAGTATCTATAATCGGTTTCACAGTTCAAAGAACAAAAGCCGCCCGAAAGGATCTCTCCCCGGACGGCTTTGTTCATCGTGTCATAATCCCCCCCCTCCTGCATGACAAGCTTTTGTTAGCGCTTTTTTATCACATTGTCAAGATTGTCTCGGCGCACCATTCCCCAGAGGTACAAGAACGTTTTGTTCTGCCAAGCTCCCTGTCATCTCTTCAGCTCCACCGGAATCTGCCGCGTGTACCTCGCCTGTCCACGCTCTACAATGTGGGCATAGCCGGCAGACGTAGAAATGTTGCTGTGCCCGAGTGTTTCCTGGACGGCCCGAATGTCCCTTGTCGCCTGGCAGAGCAGCGCCCCGCATGTATGGCGTAGGACATGGCAGGAAAGCCCCTCCAGTTTCAGACCAGCCTCGAGCAGATATAGTTAATGACCGAGTTCACGCCCTGCCTGGTGATCCGGCCCTCAGGATGCCCTCCCTTGCGGACCTGGACGAAGAGAGGTTGCCTCAGTTCGTCTCCGAAAACAGGGCCACGGGCTACAATGTGCCATCATCAAGTAAGACCTTACCAATGATGCGGCCATAGCGGTCCCTGGTGACGACATCGACGCGCACGGTTTTTCCGCCCACCAGGTTGAGGACAAATTTCTTTGCTGTCTGGCCAAAGGGTTGGCCGGGCTTCTTTGGGCCGTGGCTGGTTTCCGGGCAGTCAATCTCGGCCAAGCGGATTTTGACAGCCCGACCACCATCAAGAACCTGAATAGTGTCGCCATCGGAGACTTTGACGACCAGGCCGGAGAAAGAAGAGGCAAGGCTGGGAGGGGCGGTCAGAAACGCTAGGGCTAATGCCAAAACAATCGTTTTTCGCATTGAATTCGCCGGCTACTCTTTTGCGTTTACGGACTTTTTTACTCTTAACAGCCGGGGGCCTGATAAGTATTATGCGCCTCTCTACCTCCAGTAAACGAATGTTCCCATGCCGTCGAGGCCCAGAAGCTTTTTCATCTCGATCTCGGCCCTGTACCTCATACCTTTGTGATCTCCTTCGTCGTCAGTGAAAGCACTCAAGCGATATGCGTCCCGGAAGAAAAAAAACGCCGTGATCTCATCGCCACGCTCGGCAGCCTTCTTGCCGAGATTGAAGTAGGCTTGATTCCGGTATGACTTCAGCCGATTGGACAGTACGACGTAGGCGTCATGAAATGGAGCAACCTTTTCCTGCACGAAATCATACCGGTAGTTATCACGGTAGTACTGCTGGTATCCTTCAAGAATAAAACCTACGAAGTTGGCGGCTGCGTTTGCCTGCTGGGCAAGGTCTTCTAGTTCCTCATCAGCCTGCTCAGACAGCGGTCGACTAAGCAGGGCTTTTGCCTTGGACTCTACATCGGCCGGTTTCACGAGGCCATCAACGTTCCAGCGTTTGAGCATCTCAGACCGTGCCGCCTCGATGTCCTCGGACTGAGTATCTTGAGCAGGCACTTGAGCCGGAAGTAAGAGAAGTAGGACCGTTAAGACAAACATGATAGGTCTTGTGGGCATTGTATCCTCCTTATGGCGCAACAGGTTTCTTATGGCCGCATAACCGGCTGGCAATGGAGCGCAGCGGAATTGCCAGTCCGAGTTGATGCGGTTGTTATGTGCATGTTTTCATTATTCAAATTCTATGTTGGTAATCTTCGCGGAAACAGAACCTTCTTTCCATTCACTCGGGACAGAATCTGCTTTATAGAATTTACCTCTTTCCATTTGCCATATATAGTTTGGTTTGAGTGGCTTGTTATTGCCGCCGAACGAATATTTTGTGACCAAAACAGGATAATAATCTTCCTCGGCAATTATGGTGCCATTTGCATCTTTAAAATATACAGTTACTTCTACTTTTTTTAGGGTCTTATCGCCTTTATTTTTTATCTTAAACTCAACGCCTGGAACCTTTTTTTCTAAAAATGTGTCGTAATATCTAGCTTTTAGGTCATAAAGTACTACTTTTTTTATATACGCTTGTTTTTTCTCAAATGATTTTATCTCTTTTTTTGTTTCTTTAAGACCTTCTTTAGCGTCAACCATTTCTGAATCAAGCTCTAAAATCTGTTCATATTTCTTGACTGCCCCATGGAGTTTCTTTGATTTCTTTAGCTCTTCTGCTTCAGCCAAAAGTGCCTGAATCTTTGCCTGTCTTTCTTTTTTAATTTTTTCGGCTTTCCAGTCCAAAAACACCTTCCAGCCGTCTTCTTCCTTTACCAAATTGAAGGTTTCTTTCTTGGTTGTCAGTGGAACTTCACCACTTTCAAACTTTTTGGCCAATATTTTTTCCATCTCCTTTTCGTCTCCACCACCAAAAGCCGATTTGAATGCGGCCCCCATAACATCGGAAAAGATTGATCCAAAGTCTGGCAAAGTTATCTCGACATTTGCTGTAGCTGTCTTTTCTGATTTTTCAAGGCTTAAAATCTTGTATGACACCTTGCTGACAATTGCTTCAGTGAATGGACTATTTTTTTTCTCATTTTCCTTGAGATAACTTTGTAAATCCTTTACTGCCTTATCTGCGGCAGACACATAAGAATAGGATTCCTCGTATCTTCCTTTTAGGCAGGCATCCAAATATTGGTTCAAAACTTCATTTGGACTCGGGCCAGCTAATTTTTCACATGCCGTTATTGCCAAACAAGCAAAACAAATAATTGCAAGTTGAATTATTTTTCCACGCATTCTTTTCTCCTCCTTACACATAACTATTTATTATCTCTCCCCATCATTTAGCTTGGCGGCCTACCGTGATTCCACTTCATGCTATGCCTAGAGCATTCCGATCCGGCACTAATCCTTTTTTTCCAAATCATCCAATTTATTTAGCGTCATCATTTCCTCTCCAGCCTTCACTGGCAATCACGCATCTGTAGCAGGATTTATATATTTCACCCTGAAAGCACCAAGAATACGCTCATGGGTTATTTCGACCGTCCAACCCAGACAACGATCAATAGCACTTTTTTGGGGCTAGTCACCGTGCCTCATCACCTACGTAGCATGCAAATCCACACCATTTTGGGGACTATTGTATGGACTTGATCTCAAAAATTTCTCAAAAAAATCAAACTATGCTAGTCGTCCCCGAAAAACTCGGCAACTTACTCTCAGATGAGACTTAATTGACATCCAAAGCTTGGCTCTAGAGAAGTTATGCGTTCCACAAGAGCCGCCAAGGCAATTCTGGGCGACAAAAACGCCGATTTGAGCCGTACCTGCTCTTTGAAAGCAAGCCATAGTGAAAGAGATTGTTGTGCAATGCTTCAGCTCACTTTCGTCAAAGGCGTGTTTCAGGTAGTGCAGGCCCACCATCGGCCGGGTCGGTTTGCCGGGACGGCCTTTCTCGGAATAGAGGGCACCGAACTCCTGATCGAAGACCACCCAGTCGATACGATTGGCCAGGACAAACATCTCTGGGATGCCTATCAGATGAACGACTTGTTGGCGGTTCGCAGTGGCAACAACCCTAGAATTCGTAGTTCTATTGCCTAACCGTCCAAATGTCGTACTCGGTCATAGGGGTTGACCTCTTCCGCAAGAAAGAGTCAGCCTGCCGCTTCCCTTCGGTTGCAGTGCCCGCTTTTTTTATTGTTGTAATCCGCCAACCGCTGTCATTGAGGGAACTCTTAATGAGATCCAGCGGATTGGCGCGTCTGTCTGTGATTCCGCCGAATCGAATGACCATTATTGCATTTTCCACACTAACGTTCTTTGCATTGCGCCATACTCGACGCAGGTCCGCAGAATATTCCTCGGGGCTAGAATGAACAATTTGATTGCAATTGGTGTAGTTGACAACGTCGGGGCCACCGACAAACCAATTACGGAGCCACTGATCGGGAATGTAGGTCCGCATACCGTAATACGGAGGCGAAGTAATGACCCAATTGAAGCGGGTATCTGGTGATTCCGGCTGGA
Source organism: Geothermobacter ehrlichii (assembly GCF_008124615.1). Taxonomy (NCBI): domain Bacteria; kingdom Pseudomonadati; phylum Thermodesulfobacteriota; class Desulfuromonadia; order Desulfuromonadales; family Geothermobacteraceae; genus Geothermobacter; species Geothermobacter ehrlichii. Next base: position 46,581 of record NZ_VNIB01000012.1, on the reverse strand, counting down.
GGGACTCGGCCTTCCGGCTGTCTGCCAATCGTACTGCTCCAGTGGTATCGGATGACATGCTGTAGTAACGTTTCGCTCGGCGTTTGATCACGGCTAGGACATCGATGGGTTCAGGTACAAGCCCACGCTCCCGCCAATAGCGCGTAGCATAAGCAGGCTTGGGGGCGTAGGTGCGGGGACATTGGTTAGAGAAATAGCTAGGGAAAGTCTTTTGTTTTGGGCCGTGCAACGCGCCTAGGACTATGCCGCGGAGCGCAATGCGGGCGTCTGATGTGCAATCCTCTAGGAATGCCTCCCGGAATCGACACAGCGCGTCCAGCACGGTTGGATCAAACGCCCATTGCCAAAACTCGCCCTCCGGTATGTGACTCGCCTCACGTTCGGCTAGAATCCTCCGTGCTTCGTCGAGGATTTCCTCGACGCTCGCCATCACTAGCTTGGAGGCAGCAATGGCTGTGGCAACTGGACTGGAATCAACACCCAAGGACCGCAGGCCGACGAGTCGCGCGGCGAAATTGGTGGTGCCACGACCACAAAAGGGGTCAAGCACCACATCGCCTCCTCGTGCTTTCCGCTGCAGGATGTTGAGCGGGAAGTCGAGCGGGAACATCGTGAAATAGGGGCAGATCCCGTTTAGGGCGGTATTGCTGAGCTGAAAGCCGTAGGTCACTTGTTGGCCCTTATCCACGTTTTCCCCGTGGTCGGATTCTTAAAGGTCTCCCATGCTGCGGGCTGTGGTCCAAACACAGCAGTCATGGCTTTTGAGACAAGATTGTAGGCAAACTGACGTCGGTCTTCCAAGTGTTCTGGCAGGTGGTCAATCAGGAAATGTTGAACGCCATACCAAGGCATGCCGTTCGGAGACTCTAGCTTTTGGCGGATGTCTTTATCCCCCCGAAATGCTTCAATTGCCCGCTGCTCGATGTTTGCCATGACATCCACCGGTTCGGCTTCTTCTGCTTCTACCTCTGTAGGAAACAATGTGCCTGTACCTTTGGTTTCGGGATTGTGGGCTGTCTTTGCAATCTGTCTCATTTCAGTGAAGATGCTGCGCAGCGTCTGAGCGTAAGTGCGACCGGCGGGTTTGTTGTAGTCATGGTCCCGCATCGAGTACATCTTTTCGAATGACAGTGCGCGAAGGCTGACTGGATAGGGCTTGCCTCCCACCGAGCTCCAAAACACACCTTGCCCCGGGATGGGTTCGTTGAGAAGAGAGCTCAACAAATCGTCGCTAAAATGGGCATTGGCTTTCTTCAGTGAAGTGAGATCCGCTGCCGACAACAAATGGAAGATAAACCAGTTGTCGCCCTGACTGAGAATCTCGGAAGGGATGCTGCCTGGCTGTTGGGTGATCAGCAGTGCACCAAGGTCGTACTTACGACCCTCCTTCACCCAGGCGATATAGGGTTCGGCAGCCGGTGCATTTTCGTTCAACACCGACTGTGCCTCTTCGACAACTGCGATCGTCGGGATGGTCTTTGGATCGGCCGCTGTGAACTCCTGCTGGTTCCGATCGAAGATCCGGCGCAAGATCAGACCCGAGAGCACCAACGACTGGCCACCGCGCATCTGCGAGACGTCAATAACACACAATTTCCCCTCGGAGAGCGCATGAACCAGCATGTCCATGAGTTGGCTGCTTTTGTCATGTAGCATCTTCACGATTGTGGTCATGTTGCCTCTAGCAGCGAGCGCTTCAGCCTCTTGAGAGTCTTGCAGATCGAGAAGCTTTTTGAGCTCACCCAGATCTGCAGAGTTGCCGTTGGCATCAATCAAATCAACCAATTCCTGCCATTTGGCCTGTGGAAGCCCACGCAACTTCCGAACATTTTGCTGCTCTTGACGTTCTGGTCCGAGCGCAATTGCGATTACATCGCTTGGGCGTAGACGGCGAATGTCTAGCTTGATGCCGCCGGCGACAAACGATTGGTAGAAGGGGCTTGGATTTTTCTTGTCAGTAAAAACAACAACTTTGTCCTCAAGGGCGGGAACATCGCATAGACCAGGACGGCCCTTGTCGTCAGGCCAGAAATATTCACCATCGGGGTCGAAAATCACGGTGCCTACGGGAACTTGCTTGCCAGCGCGTTTTGTAACGAAGGGCGTTCTCTCATAAAGCTTCGAGAAAAGAAGCTTGTTGAGATTGGATTTGCCAAACCCAGCTCGTGCAAAGATGAAACTGCGGCGAGATACAAGAGATTCTATCGGGAATCGAACCAATACCTCCGGAGAAACCACCTGCATCCACTCTTGTGACTGAAATGAACTGTTTCCTGCTGCATATATGTACTCGCCGAAGGCTAGGTGGCCGATGGGCGCCCCATTGATGTTGTGGCCGGCGATCTCGCGTAGCACCTCATCGCTCGGAAAGGCTACCTTGCTGCCTACATGCGGGAGCCGTCGATGCGACGGGACGAAGGTCAGACCTTTGCCATTACGCCGCAGTACGCCAAGAACTCGGATGTTAACCCTATATTTCAGGTATTGCTCCCTAAGATCTTCGGGAATCGGCCGATCCTCACGGACCGCGCGAATGTTGAACTCTTCGCCGGAACCAAAAGACAATTTGCCCTCCGAGGATAAAGAGGCGATGCGGCCTAACACAGCCTCATCGGGCGTCTCCAATTGCACAAGTAGGAATTGTCCGTGCATCGGGATGTTCTGGAACTCGTTCCGGTACGGCAAGACTAGGTCGGCGTGGAACTCCATGCCTCCTTGTTGGAAGCCTCGGAAAATTCCTACGACCTTTTCCTTGGGAAAGAGCTGGAGATCTGTCATGTTGTCCCTCCTTACTTATCCGTACCGGCGTTGCGCGGGGTCGGCATCCTGAAGATGAAATACGTCTAGGGTCTCTGCATCGTCGCCTAAACTAGATCGGACGCCCTCGTAAATGAAATCTTGCAGAATATCGAAATCAAAATCGACTAAGGCCGCATTTTCATGTGCCTTTTGCAGGCAAAGCGGATAGTGGGGTACCGGGAAGCCATTGATAGCGTCAGCGAGCATCGCACCTAAGATGGCCTGAGCTTCCCCGACTTGCGGCACAAAGATGTCCACAGGCCATACTGGGTCGCTGCGATGTGAGCCGAACTTCACTAGGAACATCTTGCCACCGACGAACTTGTTGATCTCCCTGCCTTCCACGGAGCGGTCATCACCTCGTGCGAACTCCGACCAGACGTAGGCCTTTTCTTCCACTTCGCGTGGCACCTCTACGTAGGCGGGGTAGTCGGTTTGGAGTACTCCTTCTAGGGCCATAGCGAGGCGGTATCGTGAAAGCACTTTGCTGTGTTTGGCTACACCGGCCAGATACACACGACGGCGGCTCTTACTCCACTGCAAGTCGATACGGGATTTAATGCCTTGAAGCAGGCGTTGGAACAGATCCTTAGCGAAGACCTTGCTGCGTAACAAGCCGTCGCAAACAATCAGGGTGTCGGTTCCGAAATCCTTCTTCAGGATAGCGAACAGGATCGCCCACTCGACCAGCTCCCGGTAGACCTGGACCCAGCTAGGGGAGACCGGTTTACCTTTGTCGGTTGGCCGAATCATGTGGGAAAGCGCCGGTAAACTGTCCACCTCCAGAAAGGCCATCATCTCGCCAAGAGCTGTGCGCGGCGACCCGTCCACGGCAAATTGACGATTGTTGAGCTTCTGAATTGGCGTTGTGGGGGAGACTGCCTCCAGACAGTACTCGTTGTTGCTGCTGTCCACCACCCTGATCAACTGAATTAGAAAAGGGTCGAAGTGAAGTTGATTGTTGCCACCATCGGTGCCTACTAGCGAAATCGATGTTGTGGCTCGTAGCTGAATTCGGCGTGTGGCGCTTTTTAGAGGACGGATCTCTTTCCGCAGGATATCTAGCACCCCTTGGTCGGTGCTAATGCAATCAGCAATCGCCTCTTTCAGCTGCGCTTGACTGGCTGGGTCGATCATATGTTATCCATTGAAATATCGCTGCTGTGACAGTTCACTTTTGACGCCTAGCGAACATGTAGAAAACTAAACAATGATTTTTTATAAAAAAATAACTTCGTAATTTAGCTTGTATTAGACGTTCTCGTCTTTGTGCTGTTTTGAATCCTTGCGTCGCCAATATTCCTAATTTGTGTAGCTTGATTTTTTTGATCGTTCATATTGTAAGCGTATAGCAAAATTTCGTATTTATATAAGTCGTGTTTTTATAAACATTGGGCTTTTCCATGGCGGTGCTGGGTTTTTTGTCGACCAAAGCCCATTTTTTTGATTTTGCTTTCCTTTCAAGGTTGAAAAAAAGGATCGTTTCTTACTTGATATAAAAGGTCTTCATTTTACGCATTGCTTGTAAAATGGATCACATCTGAATCCAGTCGGGCAATCTACGCTAGATATACAGCCTTCGTCTAGTCTTGGTCCCACACTGTCGGCTTGGGGAGGATCAAAAGACTGAATGCCATATTTATCAACTCGTTTTACACAGATTCCTTCAGAACGATATGGTTTTTTCATGCACATATAACCAATTCTACATGTATAGTCTGACCTACATTTAATTGCCTTGCTTATCTTTCTTTTAGTCGTTTTTCTTTTAACGCCAAACATAGCATCACAAATTGTTTGTGCGACTGATGTTCCAATTTTTAAGTTTATAATAGCCCCTGATGCTGTTTTTGCACTGGAGCCACCAACTGCCTTGCTATATTCTGCGTAGAAGCACTCACTATAATTAGAATACTTGTTGCTTTGACTGGAGTGCCCATGTTTTTTTTGTTCCTGGTTGAATTTGCTTGTTTCCAGGTTGTTCAAAACTTTTTCCTCGTCGTCAGCAAGGTTATAGCGTAATCTATAAACCCAAGGTTGGACATTGTTTTCAATTGCCCATAAACCTTTTTTGCTTTTTCGCGCTTCCTTTTCAAATTTTAAATAACGGCTGCTAGGGCTTCTCTCGTTTTTGTCTGCCCAAGCATAGCCATTAAGAATGAGTTGAGCATTCAAGCTTTTCCCATTCTCAAAAACGATACTTGCTTTTTTTTGTTTATGAAACATGCTTATAATTATTAATTGCTTGTTTTTGACGAGATTGAATAGGTAATTCTTTGCTTCATTTCCATATGCTTGAGTCAATTCAGGAGCGTCAACACCATAGAGACCAATAATGCCATTATATCTCTGGCATTTAATGGTTAAGCTGTCTCCGTCAATGACGTTCGATGCGCGACAGAGATCCATTGAGTAGACTGCTGTATCAGTAAACAAAAAGAAGAAAAGACATAACGTCATGCAGAAATATTTCATGACTATGTCTCGTTTTGGTATGTGCTCAAATAACGCGATCATGGATTGTCTTAGCGATGTGCCAGTATATATGTTCACAATCTGCAAAAGATGGATGATCTTTCATGGACACTTGCGGTGAAACCACTAATAGTAGTTAACAAGAAAAGAAATAATTCCAGTTATTAATCCTCCTAGGACGGCTCCAATTATCGCGGCGACCAGAGTTGCCTTAGCTTGTAGCTTGGCTATTCGTTGTTTGAGAATGTACTCCGCTACGATTTTTCTTTTTTCGCTTTCTGCGTCTGTGTCTGCAGCAATGATCTTTGCCAGCCCGATAGCATCCATTGCCGCCTGTTTCTTCTCTTCGTCGGCAAAGTGGTTAAACCAATATCCGAATTTATCCTTGGAAAAGAAGCCCTTCACTCTATCTATTAAAGATACATTCATTTTCCCAAATATTTTAATTGTCTCTCTCATTGCTTTATATGGATGGCCTACTTGCATCCATTCCCGTTCCACGCTTGTCGCTCTTTTAGGGCTTTGATATCAATGTGTTAGGGGGGCTTGCGGACAAATTACACTGCTATGTCTGCTCATCAACAGCAACGGATTCCAATATTTGTCCACGTTTTTCCATCTCGGAGAAAAAAAACAAAAAGCCGTCCGGTTGGGTTGCTCCCCGGACGGCTTTTGCTCATCGTGTCATAATCCCCCTCCTATATAACAGCTTTTTGTTAGCGCTTTTTTATCGCATTGTCAAGGTTGTCATCGATGCACTACCCCAGAAGTATAAGAACGCTTTGAGCTGCCTGATTCTCTCACCTCTTCAGCTCCACCGGAATCTGCCGCGTGTAACGTGCCTGCCCACGCTCGACGATGTGGGCATAGCCGGCGGAAGTGGAAATGCTGCTGTGCCCGAGTGTTTCCTGAACGGCCCGAATGTCCCTCGTTGCCTGGTAGAGCAGGGCCCCGCAGGTGTGGCGCAACGCATGGCAGGAAACCCCCTCCCGCTTCAGGCCGGCCTTCAGCAGATAATGGTTGATGACCGAGTTCACGCCTTGTCTGGTAATCCGGCCTTCGGGATGACCACCCTTGCGGATTTGGACAAAAAGGGGTTCCCCCAGTTCGTCTCCGACAACAGGGCCACGCGCAACCAGGTAGTCCGCCAGAGCCTGGGCCGTGTCCTCCCTTGGGTAGATAAAACGGTCCTTGCCCTTGCCGTGGATCAGCAGCCGCATGTCCTGCCCGCTCCCCTCAATATCGGAAACGCAGGCCCGAACGATCTCAACCCGGCGAAGGCCCTCCAGTGCCATCAGGCCGATCATGGCCCGGTCCCGCAGGGCCTTGATACCGCCATCTGTCGGGATGGCGCGGAACAGAAGTTCCGCCTCGCCCGCCGACAGGTATTTCATCTGCTCCCTTCTGGCCCGGCGTTCCCGAGGGGCCCTGACGTTGGCTGCCGGGTTCTTGTCGATCAGTCCCCTGTCCACAGCGGACTGGTAAAACCTGCGGATGGTGGTCAGCTTGAGCGAGATCGTCGAGGGCTTCGCGCCGGCGGCGATCAGGGCCTTCCGCCAGGCTTTGACATCCTCGGTTGTGGCCTGTCCGGGATGGACATTATTCTCGCCGCACCAAGCCAGCCAGCTCTGGATCTGTCCCTGGTAGGTCTTCAGGGTGTCGGCGCAGGCGTCCCCGTTGGCGACATCGAGGTTGAGCCAGTCGGCAAGCAGGTCAGTTAGGTCCGGCGCGAAGGCAGGGGGCAGGGATGTTTGGACAAGTTCAACATGTTTATTTTTCTCCATATAGTTTCCCGGCCATCTATGCTCGACCACTGGTCGAGCGGAAATTTTCAAGAGCGAGGCGCCGATGGTGCCTTTTTGGGGCAATCCGACCCTGAATCCTGGGGTTTCTCTTCAGTCGCACCTGTGGCCATCTGGGCTTGTGTCGTTTCTTTTTCATCTTGTTCTAAGGGCAGGCTCACATAGTCCTTTGTTTGTCGCTCCATCAATCTCGACAGAAGTTCCTGATTGCGATTTTTGAAAACAAACGGAATTGCGATGACATCGACGGGTATAGATACGTAGAGATCGTAGAAGCCGACGAAAGGCGTAAGAACCCCGTAGGTACGCCAACCCCACCCTTTTGAGAACGGGCACAGAAGGATTCTCAAATCCTCGATGGTTGCGCCAAAGTATCTTGTCGCGGGTTTGCTCCCATTGTATGCGATTGTGGCTCCGCAGCCAGCCAAGGTTAGAGCCATCACAGCCACGACAAGTTTGCGCAGAATTTTGCTGCCCGCCTGGACCACGGTCACCTGTGCCTCCTTGTTCTATTCTATTGGCTCGTCTGCTGGACTTTCTCAGGAGGCACAATCATGCAGGTGCGCTCCTTGTGCTGCCACTTGGTGGCTCCAGCCCACCACGCCGGCCTCTCATGGTCGGTGAGCAGAACAGTGAGCCGTTTGCTTTACAGAAGGTCAATTATGTAGAGTAAAAATCCGTCCAAAAACCGGGTCGCAAAGCCCGGTCGTCAATCAACAGTCACACTGGATAACCAGCCCGTTTTCTGTGGATAAGGTCGTCCCATGTTTCGGGACCGACTTGGCCCGTTGCCGTCTGCCTGTTTTTTAGGCAACGGGAAAACAAGTTCACTTCCACCAGGACAGCAGCCACTGAATCTCGACGGCGAGAAAGTCCATCGAGAGGAAGCCCCGCTTCCCGGCAACAACCAGGGCCAAGGCAACAATCCCGGTCACCACGAAGGTTTCCGCGATGGAGTCCGTCACGTACCAGCCGGCGCCGAATTTCCGGCCAGCCGGGTTCAGCAGCGGAATACCGCCCTTGCTCAGTCCGTCTTCGGCCAGATGCAGCAGGCAGCCGACAACCAGGCAGGCCGTTACCAGCCATGTCCACCAGGATATGAGCTTGATAGCCGGCAACAGGACAATGATCGCCAGAACATAGATGACCGGCCAGTGGGTCAGCGTCCGGTGCCGGACAAGTCCGGCCTCCAGCACATCCGGCAGGATCGAGCCGAGCCCGGCAATGAAGGCAGGCAGCAGTCGGCCGGTGGCGGCGAACATCACGCAGAAGGTGCAGAGCTTGTGGTTGCGCCATTTCATGGCCCGCTTATTCGTCGGCGTAGAAAGGCTTGCCGTCTGACTCCCTGATGACAACCGGGGCCTCGTCCGGCTCGACCACCGGGCTGAACACATTGCCGGTCACAACCTGTCTGGTGTTGAGCAGGATTTTTCCAGGCAGCCCCCGTTCGATGCCAGGGCCTGGCGTGACAACGAGGGGCTTCTCGGTGGCGGGAACTCGGGACGGTTCTTCCGCGATCAGGTGGTAACCAAGGTATCCGGTAAGCACCGCAAGGCCGGCGACCTTAACCCACGTCGGAACGACTCTGGTGACCTTTTTCATGGCCTGCCCACCAGTCAATAACGTCCTCCAGCGACCGGGCGACCAGGTGCGGGATGCCACTGCGACGGCAATGCTCCCGAAAGTCCCTCTGGTCTTTGCTCAGGCGGCCGCCGGGCGCCTTGACTTCGATGAAGCCAACCCTGACAACGGGATCGAGGACCATCAGGTCTGGGCATCCGGGAAACCCGAAGCGGATGAACCGTTCCTCCGCCTTCAGCGCCCCGGAGTTAAGCCGTTCGCAACGGACGCCCCTGATGGCGAACCAGTCCAGAATCGACTTCTGGATGCTGTTTTCGATCCTCCGGTTCTGCCGTCTTGTCGAATCTGAACACCGCGCTTTCGGCATCTTGAAGCGCGGAAGGACGATCACGGCCATCGGCTTCCTCTCTCCGGGCGATGTCCTCCAGAAACTTCTCCCGCATCTCCGGCCAGGCCGCCATAACCTCCAGACACCAGCTTTTGAGCTTGGCGAGACGGTCCGTGGCGGCCAGCACCCTGTTCGGCTCCTGTTGCCAGGCCGCATCGTCGTTGATGACGGCCAGATGCGAGCGGATTACCGTCAACCCCTCGACCCATTTCTGGGCGATCTCTTCATTGGTCATAGCCTTGCCCCCCTCCTTCAAGAGAAAAGTTCGAGCTGTGCCGGCGAGGGGACTTCCCGATAGACCCTGCGCCGGCCATCTTTGGTTTTGTTTCTGAGAATCCTGTCGTAGACCTTGCGGGCCGCCGCCTTGTCCCACCGGAACCAGGCTTCGGTGTGGGCCTTGCGGCCACGGCAGCCGGAGTGCTTCTCGATCACGAACCCTTCGGCAAGCTGGATCAGCTGCAACCGATACCAGGCGTGGCCGGGGGAATCGGCTTCGAGGTAGGTCTGCTGCAGGATGGTCATGGCTTTTCCCTCACCTTTTATATGATTGCGGAGGGAATATCCAAAAAAAATAGCAGGGCGGGGACTTGCGTCCACGCCCTGCCTTTTACCCCATGCTCAGAATTTCCACCGGAGCTTTCGGGGCCTTTCTCAGGATCAGCTTCTCGAACTCATCCCAAGAGAGAGTGAATACGCGATTGTTGATCTTGACTTTGACGGACATGGCAGCCTCCTTTTGCTGGTGAAGTTGAACCCAGAAGGGCTTCCCGCAATCCCCGTCGAATCTGGACAGGGACTGGAGGAAGCCCTTCTGGACTTCACCCGGAGGCAAGCGGGGCCGTCAGGCCCCGCTATGTCCGCTCAGGCTTATTCGGCGGCTTCCTTCTCCTTCGCCGCCTTTTCCGCCAGATATTTCGCCCTCCGTTTCCGGGCCTCTTCAACGGCCTTTCTCTGGGCCTCCTTGTCGGCCTCGGTCAGTTCGGGCTCCGATCCGGCGTTTGCGATTTCAGCGGCCACCCAAATAGGGGCGTGAATGATCGCTCCAATCGGGTTGGCCAGCCCACCAATCCGCGTGGTCTTTTCCGCTTTCCGCAGACCTTCTGCCGAGCAGCCACTCAGCAGGAAGGCCATGACAATCAGAACCACCAGCTTCTTCATCTCAACCCTCCTGTGACGTGTTTTCCTGTTCCCGCTCTTCCTCCGGCTCCAGCCCCGCGTGAATGCGGATGGCCTTGCCGATGGCGTCGACGCAGGACGTGATCATTCCGCTGTCGTCGTAAACCGGAGCCTTGTGACAGCCGTGGCCGATCAACCCCTTGATGGCGTCGGTTACGTCCATTCCGGACCGAAGTCCGTAGGAAGTGATGATGGTAAGGGCATTGGCGACCAGGCTGGCGCAGGTTCCGGATTTTCCGAACCGGACGAAAATCTCCATGAGATTGCCGGTTTCCGGATGGTCGTTCAGAGTGACGTAGATTTTGCCACAGGGGGATTTCATTTCAAGAGTTTCCCCCCGGACAACCTTCGGACGTGCTTTCTTCGCTACCATGGCTACCTCCCTGGGAGGAAACTCCCCCACGACGGAGGATGATTCCCCCCGTCATGGGGTTGGTGTCATTCGATTTCCTCCAGAGGAATACTGTCCGTCTCGAACCGGACATCCGTGTGCTTGACGTATCCGGTCCAATAGAAGTCCGAGTCCGTGACGTTCAACGTCACACACTCGACCCGGCAGGCCATTTCCTCGAACCCGTCCTCCGGCGGACGGGGAGTGACCGACTCTTCATGCTCATGGTCCTGCATGAAGAACTCCGGGTAGCCGTTGAACTCCCGGATGGCGTAGACATTCAGGGATTTGACTGCCGAGGCGAGTTGCCGGACACGGGATCTGAGATGATCGTCGATCTCGACGACGGCCACCTCCGGACCTTCCGCGAACTCGTTACTGATTCTGACTTTCAGGACTTTCTTCATGGGCTTCTCCTTGTGAAATACGGACAGGGAGAAGCCCTCCCCGCAGGGAGGAATTTCCCTGCCGGGGACTGCTTTTGGGCGCAAAAAAAGGGCAGACCTGCTTACGCGGATGCCCTTCTCTTCTTTTTCTATCTGGAGTTGGGGTTACTTCTGGTGCTTCTGGCGCCTGTCCACGATCTTGTCGCGGATGATGACCACAACGCCGAAGAGCACCAGGACGACCCCGGCAATGACCATGTAGCCCATAAGATCCTCCTTTTACAGTTTAGGATAATGGTTTGATTTCCTTGCCGCAAGGAGAGGGGCTACGGGTCATCTCCTTCTAGTTTCATGCTGTCACCTCCCTTATGGCACCAGACAGGGAGGCCCCGGACAGGGGCGTTTCCCTGTCCGGGCTGGACATGGTTCGTTGTCAGATCAGTGCTTCCTGGAGCATTCCGAACAGGGCGTTCGGCAGCCCCGTTATGTCGTTGATCGTGCGGTGGTTTTGGAAGAACCGGCCGCAAGCGCCTCCATCACTGATCCCAAGCGCCATCAGCTCGATTCCCTGGGCATCCAGGCGTTTGAGGTAATCGCGGGTAAGTGTCGTATGGTTTGGCTGTCCGTCCGTGACCACCAGCAGGACTTTTCGCGTCTCCTGCCGCGTGGCAAACTGCACGGCGGCCCAACCAAGCGCCTCGTGCAGTGGGGTTCCGCCTACGGCGCTCAGGCCGTAATTTCTGGCCGTCCGCGCCGGCGACATCCCGAAGGGAGTCATGACAACGACGGAATGCCCTGCCGCCGGGAACGCTGCGGTCGCCACGGCGACGCCGGGAATGGTGTTCATGGCGTCCGCCACGGCCAGCGTGATGTCGGCGGCGAGAGCGATTCGCTTGGCCATAGATCCCGAACGGTCGAGCAGGATGATGACTGCGGTGTTGACCGCCGTCTTTTCCTCCTGCCGGCGGAAGATCCGCGTATCCCCGACCGGCAGCCGGGACAGAACCCGGTGGTCGATCCGCCTGCCGGACCGACCGGCGCACGACCGCTTGAGACGGGACGCCTGGACCAGACAGCCTAGCCTGGCGCGAAGCGCCGAGGTCTTTCGCCGAACATCGTGCAGATCGACCGGGCGATCCAGATAGTCCTCCGGGTCGCCATCGCCGGCGTAGACCATGCACGATGTCTCCTGGCTTGTTGCTTCCGACCTGCTTTCCAGTTCGCTGGCGACGATCTCCCCGATGTTCCCGTATTCCTCCGTATTGGATGGATTCAGGATCTGGTCGAGGAAGTCTTGCCGCTTCTGCCGTGATTCGGCTCCGGCGGAATGGGCTTCCGTGTCCGCGTCGGAGACGGACTCGTTGCCCTGTTCCTGGTTCCCGTCGGGGCTCCCGTTTCTCTCGCCGGAGAGTGAATCCTTTTCCCTGTCTTTTGTCTCGGCCCCGTCTGAAGACCGATCCCTATTGTCAGGTTGGCCTGCATCCTCGCCGTTCTCGCCGTCCATGTCGGACGGAGAGTTTTCGGCCGGATGCTGATCCTGCCGATCTGACGAAGGGGATTCATCGCTCTTCCCGGACGGTTCGTCCTGCTGCTGTTCCTGCCGGAGCAGGTCGAGGATGCGTCTGGCGAGGGCGTGCGCGTCCGAAGTGGACAGCAGTTCGCCAACGCCATCGAGCAACCGGGCGACTTTGCCGAGCAGTTCCGGGCCGATGACAGGTTCCAGGAGCTGGTTGGTTCTCTCGAAAACGGGGACAAGTCCTTCCTGCCTGAGAATCCGGCTGCGACAGCGGGAAACGACCCACCCTAGGAACAGCTTGTCCGGTTCGCCAGGGTTGAAGTCGAACGCTCCCTTCGCCGCCAGGTGATTCGCCAGGTTTCGCAGGTTGACGGCGCAGCCCGGATAGAGCTGGCCCATCCCCTTCTCGATGCGGATGTCTTCGATGATGTTGGTCAGGTTGGCAAGGAGCGGGTCGGCCCCCTTGTCCACGGAGAAATCCGTCATCCGGACGTGCCCGGCCTCGTGATCGAGGAATCCCCGCGCCAGGAGCAGGGCTTCCCCGTCGTTCTCGGGCAGGGTTGGCAGGTAGATGGTATCCCCATCGGTTCTTGCCATTCCTCCGCCGATGACGACCCTGACTCCCATCTTGTCTCCCATCGCCTTGGCGACGACGGGAAGTGTGCTGGCTACGTTCATGCGACCTCCATAGACGCCCCCCGTCCGGGGCGTCGGAAAGATTCAAACGCCCCAGGACGGTGGGGTGGTCCATGAAGGGACTGCCTGCCCTAGAACCAGGCGACCGGCGGCGCGACAGCCGCCTGCCGCTGTCCGGTGATGGGCTGGAAAACATCCTCCACGTCCACGGTGGACGGAGATTCCTGTTCTTCCTGGACCGGATCGATCTCTTCTTTTTCCTGTCCGTCCTCGACATGGAGATTGATCCCGTCGAGGCTGGCCAGGGTGTTCAGGATGCCGACCAGGGCGAAGAAGTCCGGGCCCTTGAGAGGCCCCTCACTTGGCAGCGCGTCCAGCTCCGCTTCGATTGCGTCCAGCACGTCCGCCAGGCCGGGTTCGAGAAAGACGAGCCCGCGTGCTTTCTCGTGGATACGCCGGATGGGATTGACCGCTGACACGCGGACCTGGTTGCGCCCGCGAAAGGACGTCTCCCAGGTCTGCCTCGCGGCCTGGGCAATCTCGCGGTAGAGCTGGCTGCCAAGCCCGCTGGCGGCTTACTCAAGCCCCCTGTTCAGTCCCTCGACTCCGGTGACCTGGAAGGTCTGGAAGTCGAAGGAGATGCGGGTTGCAACGTACTCGGGCGACTCGACGGCCCTTTCGACCATCGGCCGCCACTGTTCCGGAAGGGATTTGAGCCACGCCGCCATGTTGGTGGCGTAGCTTTTCAGGAATTCCTGCTTCTCCGCCTCGAACTCGGCTGCGACCTTCTCCAGATCCTGGGCTACCGCCTGGGCCTTCTCTTCCGGGACGGCGTAACCGCCCAGGAAGCGAACGCCTGTCGCTTCGCAGATGCGTTCGGAGCGGCGGCGCAGGGCCTGGAACCGGGTCAAAAGAGCCGGATGGCAGATTTTCTTGACCCCGAGAGTGGCAAGCTCTTCCGGGGGAATTTCCTCGCCGGCCAGTCCCAGATCGGCGGGAGTGAGTTTCTTCCGGCCGGACCAGATGTGAATGTCGAGACTGAAGCAGACGAGCTTTTGCAGCAGATCGAGCATGGTGTCTTCTCCTTGTCCGAGATGGACACGGGAGAGACACCATCCCCGCCAGGGGAGAATGTCTCCCCCGTGCCGGGGTTGGTTGATAGTCGGTTGGTGCGGTTAAAACCACGAAGCACTCACCCCGCCGTTGATCCAGCGGGACAGGGCTTCGCTTACAGTGTTGTTCTCGGGCGGTTCGGGCGGTGGCGTCTCTTCTCCGGGTTCGTGGATTCTGGACACCACGTAGTAGCCCTTCGCCTGTTTGCTGGCGGCACGCTTCAGAAGTTCGTCCCGAGGGGTCAGGTGGCACTTGTGCGCTGGAACCACCCTCGACTGGAGAGTGCTGCCAGTCCTGCCCCACCAGATATGGAGTCCATCGGGGCGGTCCTCGGCGATCCAGTCTTTCTGTGTGCCATTCGGGTTGTCGAATCTCAGGTGGATTTGCATGGCCCCCTCCTACCCGAAGATGCGCTGCGCGATCTCCGCCAGCGCGTCGCGCGTTTCGGGTGAAGCCCGGAAGGTGAAGGCCCGCTCAAGAGCGTGGTGGAGCGGGTTCTTTCCCTGGCTGGCCAGCGGTCGGAAGAATTCCGCCAGCCTGGCCCACCGGACCAGGGTCCGGGTGGAGAGGGTGACTTCGATCTGTCCCGCCATGAAGAGCTTTCGCACCTCCGTGGCGTAGGCGATCATGCCGCTTCTGATTTCCTCCGGGATGCCGGGCGCGGCCTTCGCCAGGATGGTCCGTTCCTGTTCCTCTTCCGGATAGCCGACCTCGACCATCCAGAAGCGGTCCATGAACGCCAGGTTCTGGCGCAGGGTTCCCTGGTACAGTCCCGTCTGGTCACCGGAACCTGCCGTGTTCCCGGTGGCGATGAAGCAGAAGCCGGGAGCGGGAACGACCATCTCCCCGCCCTTTTCGGGAATCACCAGGGGCGAACCCTCGACGATCCCGTTCAGGCCGGCGGCCGTCGCCGGGTCGAGCAGATCGATCTCGTCGAGAAGGAACCAGTGCCCCTCCCGCATGGCCGTGGTCAGCGGCCCGTCGACGAAGGTCATGGAGCCGTTGACCAGGGCGTGGTGACCGACCAGCTCCGGCGTTTCCAGCCGACTGTGGGCGGTGACCCGGTGAACGGGAATGTTCAGCCGGGCGGCGACCTGGGTGACCAGGGTGGATTTCCCGGACCCGGTGGGGCCGGTCAGGTACAGACCTTCAATTCCGCCGAGCATGTGCCAGGCGAGAATGTCCGAAAGGAGGTCCTTGCGAAACTGATAGTCAGGGTCGATAGCCGGGACGAACGGAGTCCGTTCGGCATAGCCGCGAACCGTCAGCTCTTCGGGGATGCCTTCCAGACCGAAGGTCTTGGCGATGCTGTATTGCTTTGGCGTCATCGTGTCTTCCTCCTTGTCGATGTTCGACCGGGGGGAAGACACGTCTCCCCCGTCCGGGGAAGAGAAGTCTTCCCCCGGACCTGGGGTGGTCAGTTCCTGTCAGGTTTCACCTTCACGCCTTCCAGACCGAGATGATCCGGGGAATGCCTCCCGCCTTTCTGGCGACGATGACCAGGCCCCGGTAACGGAACCGCAGGGGGTTCTCGTTCAGGATCGGGGCGGCGATACGGCAGGCTTCAACGGCGTCGAAGGGGATGTTTCTTTCGAGGATGCGGTTGGCGGCGTGTTTCGTCAGCGCGACCATGACGACACCTCCCGCATCTGGCGATAGTCGGCGTAGGCTTCGGCAAACTGCCGGCTGTTTTCCTTCGGCCTGGGCGTGACCATAAGGGCCAGCAGTACCAGGCTCAGGATCACCACCACCAGCAGCGACCTGTTCTTGAACATGGGCTTCTCCTTTCCGGGGCGCGATACGCCGCTCCGGAAAGGAGTCCCCCAACGGGGCGGCATAAAGCGCCCCTGGTGGGGGTTGTTCTGAGTCAGGCCGCAGCCTTGGCAGCCTTCTTCTCGACTCTGGTGACTTCGAGCCGGGTGTATCCGGCGCGTTCCTTCTTCACCTTCTCGTAGGCCTCCGGGAACTTCTCCTTGAGGCGCCTGGTGTCCACGGTCTCAGAGGGTCCGACCTCGAAGGCGCAGACCTGAAACGAGTCCGACAGCCCCCTGAAGTCCGGCCCGGTGAAGCCAAGGATCTCCTCTTTCAGTTCCCGGATGTCCCTGTCGAGGGCCTTTTTCGTTTCGGTCTTCTCCAGGTAGCGGGCGGCGAGGGTCCGGATCTCTCCGGGGATCTCCACCGCACCTTCCGTAAAGGCCGGGCAGTCCGCGCGGTAGTCGCAGGAGCCGCACAGACGGCCAGGCTCGGCCTGGGCTTTTTCCGGCTGTTTGAGCGAGGCCAGAATGTGCCGGCCCTTGGTAATCAGGGCGTCGAACAGGACCCTGTTAGGCGTGTAGGAGTTGAATTCCCTCCACTCCCCGGCGTTCAGGTCGACCGCCAGGATGCTTCCGCCGATGGGTGCGCCTGGGTTGTTCAGCTCCAAGAGTCCCATCTGGACATGGAGCTGGTTGACCCATCCCTCGTAGGGAGCATCGGGGATGCCGCCGACCGTTTTCAGTTCCATGACGTGAAAGCGGCCGCTGGCCCTGGAGTGGAACAGGAAGTCGATGTGACACTTGATCTCCGGGAAGTCCGGGTGGCTCAGTTCGACTTCGCGCTGCGGAGTCAGGCCACCGGCCCGGAAGATGCTGTCGATCAGATCTTCGGCCGCGTGTCCCCGAGAGAAGCGCAGCAACGTGGCCGCGTCATGGGGCTGCGGGTTGATCTTGGACAGAACCGCCTTGCGGGGGCAGCCGGCGATGTCGGACGCTCCAACGTACCTGCTGCGATCCCCAAGGTGGCTGCTGTTCTTTTTGGACTGTTCGCGAAGGGCGTTTTCGAGAAATGCCTGAAGCTTGCTCATGTCCGCCTCCGTAAATGGCAAGGGGCGGACACGAAAAACCCCGCGAGGGGGGCTTTCGTCCCGCCCCTCGTGGGGTTGGTGTTCCTTGTTGATGATGGACTATCCGATGATTACTTTCGGCGCTCCTGGTAAATGGCGGCCAGCAGTTCTCCGGCCCAGTCCGCTACTGCCACGCGGTTGCGGATGGCATCCGGGTCCTTGCTGAAGATTCCGCCAACCGGAGCGTCCTCGTAGTTTTTCATCAGATAGCGGTTGAATACATGCAGATCGGAAATCAGGGCTTCGTGAGCCATAGTCCGGTTCTTGTCCAGGACCTCAGTCAGCTCCCGCAACTCTTCGCCATCAATCCTCAGTCGGGCGAGCCTGACCCGGGTTTCCATTTCAACTACCTTTGAGAAGTAGTGTTCGGCAGATGAAATGAGCTTTTCCAGCAGGCTTACCGCTACCTCATCCTGGCAGACGAGGCGGCTGATGATGTTGAATCGGTCGAGAGCCGAAAGGTCCGGGTTGAAGTAGGTCATGACGTAATCCTCAAGTTGTCGTCCTGCCATCCGGCTCCTCCTTTCTACCACGAAGGAAAAGCCGCTGGCTACCGGGTGAAGGCCAGGGCCGCGACAACGAGCGAGCCGAAGGCCACGCCGGTGACGATGTTCCTGTGATTTACATTGAGCAGAGCGAAAATGAAGTTTTCCATGTCCTTGTCTCCTTGTGATGGTTCACAGGGGAGACAAGGCCCCTGGCGGGGAGCGCGTTGTCTCCCCTGCGGGGTCGGTTCAGAAATCGTTGTCCAGGTCCCAAGGGCCGTAGTGCCCAGTCTCGAAAGCCATGCGGCGGGCCTGGTCCCTTGTGTACCTGGCGAGCTTGCCCGGCTCGTCGACAATGCGCCCGAACAGGTAGTACAGTTCTTTCGGAATCTGGACGTTCCTGCCGTTGGACCTGTCGATCACCAGGGTCATCCTGATGCCGGGAAGCAGCTCGACCTGTTGTTCGATCCAGGCGTGGGTGAACCGCAGCTCGGGAAAGTCGCCGTGGCTGACTTCGCCATGAACGAGGGTTGCCCCCTCCATGTCCATGACGAGACGGAACGCCACAACGAAACAGTCCCCGTCTGTTCGATACCCCAACGCCTCAAGGTCTTCTCGGGTTCTGGGGTTCACGTTCATATCCCACGTCCGTTTCTCCAGGGCCGGCTGTCCTCCCGGCACCACGGACACCTGTTAATCAGGACGCCGTTGCACCTGGGGATTCCTCTCCTGGCATCCAGAGGAAAGTCCGTCCCACACTCCGGGCAGGTCCGGTAGTTCGGAAATTCCTTTCCCCGTATGACCGTTGGCACGAGCGCCCCTTTCATACCAGTCCTCCGATGCACATGGCGGCAACGAGGCTGGAGCCGAGGATGGTGCCGGTCAGGATGTTTTTGATGCGGACGTTGGCGAGCGCTAAAAGGATGTTCTCGATCATGGGTCTTGCCTCCTTGTCTGTGTTGGACACAGGGGAGACAAGACGCGCCCCTTCCGGGGAGATTCGCTGTCTCCCCTGTGAAGGGTGTTGGTGTGCTGCTTGGGGCCTTCCTAGAAGGTCATGGCCCACATCTTCATGGTTTTGTCCCACCGGAAGCCCATGCTCTTGAGCAGGTTCCGGTGTTCGTAGCTCTCGGCGTAGACGGTCCTGCCGTCCTCAGACAGCTTCGCCTGAATCCGGTGAGCGGCCAGGGCCGACAGGATGGCATCAACGCTGCGCGGAGGCTTGATCGGTTCTCCGTTCATCTTCCTCCGCAGGGCGTCGCATGCCTCCTTGTACTGGCTGTGCGGCAGCTCTTCCAGGGCCGTGACGCCGAGGTATTCAAGGAATTTCTGCCGGTCCGCGCCGGATTCCCGGATCATCCTTTCCAGGGTGGCGATCTGCCCCTTGGAGATCAGGACTTCGCCTTCCTGGGATTCGTCCGGGCCGGGCGCTGGCGGTGGGTTGTCGGTCTGGCCGTTCATGCCCGTAGGCGGAAATTCCTGGACAGGTTCGCCGGCCTGGTCCATCTCTTCGTGGAGATAGATGCCCGACAGGTCCTGCGGGAACGCCCTTCTGATGGCCAGGGCCTCGGCGACCTTGGCGATCATCAGATCCGGCATGTTCGCCCAGAATCTGGTGAGTTCCCCCTTTTTGGTCCGCTGAGCGTAGGTGCTGAACCTGGCGACGGCCCACAGGGGTTCCTTGAAATCCTTGCGGATGACGCCCACCTTCGCGGCGAAGGGTGGCGTGGTTTCGTTCAGCCAGACCTCGACCCATCTGCCGTCCTTGCCACACCAGTAGGGGCCGAGCTGGCCGGCGTACTTGCCGGTGCGCTCGGCGATGAGCCGGAAACCGTCGATGGAAGTCTGGATGGTCATGACTTCCCGGTTCTGGCTGGAGTCCCACCTCTTGATGGCGTGGATCTGGCGGGCGAAGGGGTCCAGGCCAGTGCGGTTGCACTGGTTGATGAAAAGCTGTAGTTCATCGTCGGTTGCTCCCTTGCAGATCGTCCGCTTCAGAAGCGCGATCTTTTCTCCGTCCAGAACGGACGGCGGGGCGAGAGCGTGACTGGTCGTGGTTGCGAGTTGAGTGGTCATGCTGTCTGCCTCCTTCCTGTTGGCTGGAGCCACACAGGGGAGACAGACGCACCCCTTCCGGGGAGAGTCGATGTCTCCCCTGCGGGGCGGGTTACGTGAATTGGTTGTCAGAACGGAATGTCGCTGTCTTCGGCGCGGTTGCTGTCGCCGTTTTTCTGTGACGGCAGGGCCTTGATTTCGTCCGCCCTGATTTCCGTCACATACCTGGTATTCCCGTCCTTGTCCTGGTATCTGCGGTGCCGGATCGAGCCTTCGACGAGAACCAGCAGACCTTTCCCTTTCGGCTCATCGCCTCTCTGGGTCAGGTAGAGCAGAAAGTTGTTGGCCAATGGTTCCCAGGCGACGATCTGGTGCCATTCCGTCTTTTCGGCATATTCCCCGTCTTCCTTTCTGTACCGTTCCCAGGTTGCCAGCGGAAATGAAAGCACGCCGGCTCCCTGTTTGGTGGCCCGGTATTCGGGTTCCCTGCCGATGCGACCTACGAGAGTGACTTTGTTGTACATGCTTTGACCTCCTTTCTGTGGGTTGCCCCGGCAGAAAGGAATCCACCCCGCAAGGGGGAAGATGCTCCCCGCTGCCGGGATGGTTGATGATTTCCGGGCAAAGAAAAACCCATTGAGGCGGCTGCCTGAATGGGTTGGTTCGGAAAGTTTCTGGTTGTGTGTGTGAGCGTGCGAGAAACAGGCTCACGTGGGGTGGTTGTCAGCCGCGAGTGTCCACGGTGGACGGTGGCGCGGCGCTGTAATCATGCAGGGGAGTCCGCTGTCGCGTGCGGATCGGGTCACCGGGCTACGGTTTCTCCCTGCACAGGGTTCGTCCCATGCCTGGGGCTTTTCGATCAGGGGCTTTCCCTGAAAGTTTGTCCTGGCGGGCAGGAGTCTCTACTTGGAGGTAGAGTGGAATATTGCCTCCATTGTAAAAATCTCATCTGGGCTGTCAAGAAAAAGATTCCGCCACTTGCAATCGGCCACAGAATCGGCCAAAAACTCCCTTGAAAAACACTTGATATGCAGTTAAAGTGCAGCTATGGCTTTAATTTCCTAAAAGCAACTTCGGCCAGAACATCGGCCAAGTCCAGGCGTCAAGGGTAATCCGGATGGCAGAAACATCCCTGTACAGCAACATCTCCGAAATGGAGCCATTGCTCCCTTCTGTCGGCGATTCGAGCCTGACCGATCTGGCCGTCGAGGTCATCCGCCGTTCGGCGGCCCTGAGTTCGTTTCTGCACCCGGTCACAAGGCGGGCGGTTGTCGAGCTGGTCCGTTCGATGAACAGCTACTACTCGAACCTGATCGAGGGGCACAACACCCACCCGGTCGACATCGAACGCGCCCTGGCCAGGGACTATTCCCACGACCCGGCCAAACGGGCCATGCAGATGGAAAGCGCCGCCCATATCGAAGTGCAGAGGCTTATCGAAGCCAGGTTGCGGAAATCCCCCGATCTGGATATTTGCTCACATGACTTTCTGTGCTGGATTCACCGGGAGTTCTACGCGCGATTGCCCGAGGAGTTCTGCCATGTCCAGGCTCCGGACGGGTCGACCAAGCAGGTGGTCCCCGGTGAGCTGCGCCAGGAGGACGTGACCGTCGGACGCCATGTCGCTCCTAGCCATCATGCCCTGCCCGATTTTTTGTCCCGCTTCCAAGCGGTGTACAGCCCCGAGAGGCTGAACGCCGTCAACAAGGTCATCGCGGCGGCGGCTTCCCACCATCGCCTTGCCTGGATACATCCGTTTCTGGATGGGAACGGTCGGGTCACCCGTCTGTTCACTCACGCCTACCTGATCAGGGCACAAATCGACGGCCATGGCCTGTGGACCGTATCGCGGGGGCTTGCCCGTAACCGGGAAGCCTACCTGGCTGCCCTGGCGGGAGCCGACGCGCACCGGCAGGGGGATCTGGATGGACGCGGCAACCTGTCGAACCGTGGGCTGGTCGCCTTCTGTACCTTCTTCCTGGAAATGGCCCTCGATCAGGTCCATTTCATGTCCGACCTGTTGGAGCTTGACGGTCTGCAAAAAAGGATGACCGGATACGTGGAGCGTCAGGTGAGCTTCGGAGAACTGGCACCCGAGGCCGCCTACCTGCTTCGTGAAGCCCTGTTGCGCGGTGAAGTCCCTCGCGGGGAGGCAGCCCGAATAACGGGACGCCCCGAGCGGACCGCCCGCCGTATCCTCAAAAGCCTGCTGGACAGAAAACTGCTTGTTTCCGACAGTGAAAAAGGGCCGGTTCGACTGTTCTTCCCGGCCAGTGTCGCCGGCTACTATTTCCCTAGGCTCTACCCCGAGGGCGTCGAGTTTTCAGAGCCCCGATAGACAAAACGCGGGCGTGCGGGGCCACCATAGTCGGTTTCGGGGTTCTCCCTACAGGTGGACGGAATCCTCCCAGACAAGGCTATAGCTGACGTTTCGTCCTCTTTGCTGGTTCTGTCGCAGGATGCCCTTGTTGACCAGATCGGCCAGCTCCCTTTGCGCCGTTGCCCGGCTGACATGTGTCATGCCGGCATATTTGCGGTTGGTCATGCCCCCCACGAATCCGTCCGGGCCGGCTTCCAGAAGGCGGTTGATGACCTTGCGTTGCCGGTCGTTGAGTTCCGTCTGGACATGGCGTTGCCAGAAGCGGGCCTTGACCAGAACATTGGTCAGCAGTTCGTTTGACCGCAGGATGGCTCTGGACATGCAGTCGAGGAACCACAGGAGCCATCCGGTTATCTCGCCATCTCCCTTGTTGGTCCGTTCGAGGACGGAGTAATAGGAAGCGCTGTCAGCCATGATCTGCGAGGACAGGCTGTAGTAACGGATCGCGAGGGCTTCGTCCTGGGCCAGTGCCATTTCGGTCAGGGCGCGGGCAATCCTGCCATTGCCATCGTCGAAAGGATGGATGGCGACAAACCACAGATGGGCCACCGCCGCCCGCAGAAGGCCGTCTTCCTTCTGGCTGCTTTCTTCCCACCAGTGTAAAAACCGCTCCATCTCGCGGGGCACCCGTTTGGCGGGAGGCGCCTCGTAGTGAACCTTCTCCCGTCCCACGGGACCGGAAACGACCTGCATCGGGCCATCCAGGTCGTCGCGCCAGGCTGCGACCCGGATCTTCTGCAGGCCTGAGTATCCGGTAGGAAAGAGCGCCGCATGCCAACCGAACAGCCTTTCAGCCGTCAACGGTTTGTCATGGTTCCGGGTTGCGTCGAGCAAAATCTCAACCACGCCATCGGCATGTCGGTCCCGGATTTCCGGCAAGCCGGCCGTAGGCAGGCCCAGCCGGCGGGCTACTGACGACCGCACGGCCTTCGGGTCGAGCTTTTCGCCCTCGATCTCAGAGGTTTTTAACGCTTCCTCGATCAGGACTTCGGCTCTGGCCTGCTGCCGGACCTCCATCCCCAGCTCGCGCATTTGGGCCAAGAGGGAGCCCTGTTTAAAGCGGCATTCTCCAAGGGGCTTTATCAGTGCCTCACTGTCCTTGCGAAAGTTGGGCCAGGACGGATGCTGCCAGATGTATTGCGGTTCGTGAGTCATTTGGCTCGCCTTATCGCCTCAAATATTGAGTCAATAATAAGCCAGATTCGCCTCACATGCAAATTTATCTGCAAACCATCTGGCATGACTTCGTCATGCAGATATTTCTGAACATATTACTGACCAAGCTGGGAAAGACGTTATCAAGGCACTTAAGCGGTGCAGCGTTGACAATATAAGTTTTATGATATAGTGATTGAAGTTAAAAGGTGCTCTTGTTTCTGGTGGAGGTAATGTTATTTGTTCAATGTTAGATCGTGAACGAGTATGCTAAAAAATCGATATGACGATGTTGCATGTATACTCGGCGATATTGGAGGATGGAGATGTGATAGAGAAATGAAATCTACCTTGGAATGCCATATCAGATAAACAATCAATATGGTTGCATAACTTTTTGATTATAGCACAATTAAATAAAGAAATACAAATAGGCCGCAATGTTTGTGTGTCATAAAAAAGAAATTACTAATGCATGAAAACACAAAGCAAACTATATTTAGAAGGAGGGTTCTGAATGTTGTATAGGATTGTTTGTTGGCTTTTTGCATTGTCGGCTCTGTATTTATTTTACATAGGACAAGTTTCGATTGGTAATAGTTGTTTGTTGGGTTCTTTTTTTATGTATTTTAAATATAAGACAAGACAAATATATCACAATTTAAAATATAATATGATAGCAATTGCGTGCAATGTGCACATTGAGATAGAGCTAGATATAGAAAATATATTAAGCAATGAAATAATTAAAAATATTGTTGAGAAGAGAAAAGGGGATGGCTGTTTTCAAGAAGTGCATGAGCTTTGGAAAAAGCAAATTTTAGATACATTTATAAAAACAAGAAATCAAGAAAGTCATACATACAAGTTGACTTATGATGTTGTTGGCGGAGCGTTATTGCTGGAAAACAACGAGATTAAATCAGACGGCCTTATTTATCATGAAATCTTTCTGCCGCGCACGGAGGATGATATAGAAAATGTCGATTTGATCTATAAACCAGAAGGTGTGCCTTATTGTGGTCTTCTGCTAAGAGTTTTTATAAAAAACGGTGTGCTAAGACTTCAGGCTGGAAGGTTTGGTGCTTTTTCGCAGGATGTTATACAAGAAAAACTGTTTGGAGAAAAGGACCATTCTAAATATATAGAATTTATCACAATTGCAAGTTTTCCATTGATTTATTTTCCGGAAATAATTCAATTGCCTGATTTCAATTTTCAAAATATGGTTTTTGAAATCGATAGGGATTATTTTAACTCAAGCTCCGGGGCAAGTTTTTCAAATTATAAAACTGCAACAAAAGAAATAAACAATTATTATAAGATTATAACATATGGACGCAGTGAAAACATGATTTCTTCACTAAGGAGAAATATGGTTATCAATAAATTTGCCAAAAAAAGGGACTCGTGGCTCAGGGAAGAAGGATATGTATGTTTAAAACATGCCGACCATTCATTTTCATACAAAAATGATTGTATGACAATAAGTGTGGCCAATAACAGATATATAAAACAGAATAAAATATTAAATGATATGTTTAACTGGAGTGAATACTCATCTTTTGATTGGTAGATATAAAATTTTATTTTGACAGGAGCTTGCCAATCCTCCAGATTTAAGGTGGCAATATTTTTGTCAGCCACCAATAAAACCAACTAAAGGAGAAACAACATGTCGGAAATTCTTCAGATGGCCAAGGACCTGGTCGAAGCTCAAGCCACTTCCCGTTCGATGTCGACCGAGGAAATGATCACGTCCCTTTCGGAGATCTACAAGGCGCTCCAAGGCCTTTCCCAGCAGCAGGAGGCGGGTGCCGGAGAGAGTGAGGCCGGTCCTGTTGTGAGCCGCAAAAAGGCTTTTGGCAAAGACAAGGTTTACTGCATGATTTGCGGCGAGGGAATGAAAACCCTTGCCCGCCACCTGCGGACCAAGCACGACATGACGCCGTCCGACTACCGCAAGCAGTTCGACATTCCCAGCTCCCAGCCGCTGGCCGCCAGGAGCTATTCCGAAACTCGTCGGCAGATGGCTATCGACGCTGGTCTTGCCGATAACCTTGCCAAGGCCAGGGCGGCCAAGGGCAAGAAGAAAAAATCCGCCAAAAGCTGAACTCATGCTGGAAACGCCAAAGCCCCCGTCATGGGGGCTTTGGTTTGTCCGGCTTTGGTTTTCCAATTGTTTGTGGCTACTTCTAGCTTCGTTCCTTTCACCTCTTGGTTGCAGGCTTGACAGCTCAATAAAAACACGCTAACAAAGAGTTGTTATATGGGAGGGGGAGAATGACACAAAAAATAAAAGCCGTCCGGGGAGGAAACCAACCGGGCGGCTTTTGTTTTTTTACCGAGCTGCAGAACCGCACAGATATTGGAATCCGCTGTTATGGATGAGCCGACATAACAGGGCAATTTGGTTGCTGACATATCTTAGGCATTGAAATCAAGGTAATAATGCTCCTTAGGCTTGGCAGGACGAGTGGGTACACGGTCGACCATCTTGGGTTATTAGATGGAGAGAAATAACAACAAGTTAGTCTATAAGGACCAATATGCTGACCAATTTAGACAAGTACAAGAGTGATCTCGATTCATTGATCAAACTCGGGAAAACTATGGAGTTAGATCTTACCTTTAGACACCTAGAGGAAGAAGGCAAGCTATCTGCGGAAGACAAGGAGACCTTTAAGAAATTCAAAGGTTCTTTTGAAAAAAACTATCAACGCTGGTACACAGAATCCACAGCGATAATAAGGCAATTGCTCCCCGATAGAATCATAGAGTTTGAACACCTATACAAAGGTGACGGCAAGAGAAAAGAAATTAACAGTACTACTTACAATGTGCAGGATTGGCTTAATGGTATTCGCGCTGGCGTGAACAATTTTACGGGAGAGAAATATTACAATGATTTTGCAGTGGTATCGATGCGGTTCCATACGCAGATAGAAATACTTAAAGCCGTCAAGGCTCGTTTTGAAAGCTCCTTATTTGATATTCGTCAACTTGTACAAGCAGACTTGTTTGACTCAGAGCTTGATGCGGCAAGGGAACTTTTAAAGAATGGTTTTCTTCGTGCTGCTGGGGCAATTGCAGGGGTTATTTTAGAAAAACATCTCGCACAAGTTGCAAATAACCATAATATTAAAACTCGCAAGAAGCATCCCACAATAAGCGACTTTAATGACCTGCTCAAAAACGGCGGAGTCCTTGATGTACCTACATGGCGTCAGATACAAAGATTGGGAGACATCAGGAATCTTTGTGATCACAACAAAGATAGAGAACCGACGAAAGAAGAAGTAGAAGAACTGGTGGGAGGCGTGGAAAAGTTTACAAAAACATTATTTTAACAAGGCTAACAAAGAATCGTTATACAGGAGGGGGATTATGACACGATGAACAAAGCCGTCCGGGGAGTAACCGACCGGGCGGCTTTTTGTTTTTTTAAATGAAATCATGGCAGGCCATACAAGGAAAAGGATTAATAGGTTGGGCACTAGGAGGAAAGCATGGAAAAAGAGAAACTTATGTTTTCATGTGACGTATGTGGCAAACAATACCAGCATGGGCCAGGACGATATGAAGGGCATAAACTAGAGTTATATGGCGGAATTTTTTGCTGTGATTCGTGCTGGCGAAGTAATTGGGATGGTTGGTCAACACATTATGAAGAGATTCTTCTTAATCACATCAAAAATAAAGGGCTTCCAATCCCAAAAAGAAATATAAAGGGTCTTCTTCCTCGAAACTGAAAGCGCAACATTTAACAATTTCTTGAACCATTGCTCTGTATTTCCTTGGTAAGTGCACAATGCGCTTGTTCGGACGCAAACAACGCTGCACATCGTTATCACCGTACTGCTTTACAGTTAGCTCTAATAAACTGTGGTTGATAATGTTGATTCTTAGGTGTGCTTGCAAATTGAATTAGCCAACCATTTCCAGTGACAACCAGATGATGTTACAACAACCAATTTGAGTTATTGGATGGCAATATGGAAATTTTAAAAAAATTATGCACATTCACTGGAGCTCTTGTTGTGTGCGCCATCTTGATGCCCATTGATGAAATTCCTGTTGCTGGAGCTCAATCGATAAAAGCCGAAGATGCAGTAGTGAACACAATATATCAAATCCAGCACGTTCTGCTTAATTTTTACACCTCGAGCGATGTAGAGAAAATGATAATGGTTGCCCGTGGCAAGGGGGCCACATCTTATAAGTTTGTTCGTTATTATGGAGGAGAGGTGGGATGGTCAGTGTCTGACAGCAGAGACAAAGAGGTGTTCAAGGTTATGCTTACGCCTGCTGAGGGACGAATGAGAAAAGGAAAATATCTTGGGCCGTTGATGGCGCTTGATAATTCAAAAAAAACTCATAAATGGCATCGTGATATTATGTCAAAATATTATAAACAAATCGCAGTTGACAGGTTTTACTTGGGGGATGGCTGCACAGGAGACATGAAGTTGTTTCGAGGGGGTGCGGGATATGGAAGAACGATAATTACTGTTGAATGTCAATGATAATGTAAAGCGAAATCGAAAAGCAAAGAGCCAATTAGACACAAACAGAAGGAATATTGGTGTTATATGATATCGTTATTGATTACAATAATGGCTTTGTTTGTTTTGTTGATTTATTTCTGTGGTCCGTGGATTGTTGCAGAAAAAAGAAATTGCGCCCATAAGAGGATTATAAAAATTTTTACGGTAGTTGGTCCTCTTTTAATGTTATATCCTTCAGTTGTAATGTCCGGATGGTTGGGTTATGTGCCAACGTTTTTGTTGTATATTTGGTGTTTTCTCGACAAAAAAAATACTTAGCTATTAAGTTGTCCAGACCAGCCATTCAGTGCACACTGAAACCCCTCCATGTGTTCTCGTAAAGGTCTTTACTAGCTCCAACGTCCAGTCGCAGCCGGTTATTATGACCATTGAGGCTTGCTCATGAAATATTGTCATTGGCACCTGCAACATCAATAAGTTGGTTGATGGCGATTTCCGAAAAGACCATGGATTTATCAGGATGTAAACCAAAGCCCCCATGACGGGGGCTTTGGTTTACTTGGTCTTCGCGGCTTTCTTGTCCTCGACCACTTCCAGTTCCGGTTCCGTTTTCAATGGATTGTCGAATCCACGTGGCGGACGGTACTCCATGCCCATTGCCGCGCACATCTCGGCGTTGAGTCGGTTCATCTCCTGCCGCAGCTCTTCGTTGCGTTCCAGAAATCTGATTGCCTGTTCGACCGGAACCCCATTGCGCCTGCCAAGGCGCTGCCGCAGCCGGTTGATGATGAAGTCGTTGGCCGAAAGCAGGCGGATAAAGTCGTTCGTTTCCGCCGCCCGCCGGGGGACCACTTCCACGTCGTCCCGCTTCGCCATTTCGATACGGCGCTCCATGCGCTGCTGCCGAATGTCCTTCGATCCTTTCTTTGCCATATTTACCTCCTGCGTTAACCGTTCTTGGGCATCAGCCGTTCTGCCAGCCCTCCGCTGAATCGTTCCTTCAACTGCCTTCGCACCTCGTCGGAAAAAACCTTGCGCCGGCTGACGTAGGTTTCCAGGGCGTTGAGTTCGCTCAGCGTCGCGGCCAGGTCCTTCCGCACCGCGTCCATCAGCTCCCTGGTCCGCTCCTGCACCACCGTGATCTGTGCGGCGGCTTCGTCCACGTTGTCGATCCGGCAGGTCGCCGTGCTGTTGTTGCCGGTCGGGTTGTTCTGCGTCGACATGATGGACTGAGCGGTGTAAAGCAACCGGTCGGTCTTGGCGAAAAGGTCCATGAGCAGGCGGTAGGCATAGGCCCTGCCGGCTACCTCGCCCAGGTAGAGCATTTCGGAGGACTCCAGGCCGGACGCCACGGCGTTCTCGAGAATTTCGACCGCCGGCAGGGGCAGCGAGTTGAGAAACGTCCGGTCGGCGGCTGCCAGCGGCTGCCGATTAGCTATCCGGTCGCGGATGGCGATGAGCCGGGCCCGGACGTACTGTTGCAGGTTCTTGTTGGCGTCGGGGATGGGCGTGCAGGCTCCGGCAGCCGCCTTGCCCTCCGCGTCCCCGTTCAGGAAGTCGTCGAGGCCGGTGTTCTTCTCACAGGGGGGATCGTAGACGACCTTGTAGGCCGCGACCCCCGTTGCCGGGTTGGGCGCCTCGATGTAGATGTCCCCGATGTAACCTCGCATCAGCCTGATGTAGTCGGCGTTCGTCAGGCCGATCTTGGCCGCCGCGTTGTCCAACACACTGCCGCCGGCGAACACGTCCCTGAACTCCGCCGAACAGCCGGACATGGACCCGGCGGCGGCCGCCGGGTCTGGCTTGTCGTTGTCGGCCTTGCGAAGCTTCTGGAATTCGGTCCAGAGATCCCCGACTCCGGTTGTCTGCCACCAGTCGGCCTGGATGCGGCTCAGCTTCGACTTCTGTTCCTCGCTGCGGGCCGTGGGAGTCATGAGGGTGGCGACAAGAGACTTGGAGGCCCGGCACTCGTCGAGCTGGATGTTGTTCAGTTTCGACGCCAGGGATTCCATCGAGCGGATGGTGTCGCTCACCTGCGGGGCAAAGACCTTCAGTGCCACGTCGAAGGCGGCGGCCGGCGCGGCGTTCATGATCCGCTCCAGCTTGGCCACCAGGTAGTCGGTGTTCAGAAAGGACATCCCGCCCATGAAGGCGTCGATGCCGCCGCAGCCGGTCTTGAGTTTCGGGAGGGTGATGCTCCACAGGTAGTCGTTCCGCAGGTTCCAGCGGGCATCGAAGCTGCCTGCCGTGAAGTAGCCACGTTTGGCCCCGGAGTAGAAGTTCGGGCTGGACGAGGTTTTCTGCGTCACCCAGTCGTCGACCCAGCCGGCGGTGGCGGGCGTGAGGCTGCCCGTGGCCAGGGCCAGACAGCCGGCCAGAGCGATTCTCCTAGACCAGACGCGGACGCGGTGTGTCCAGTTGCGCATGACGACGTGCCTCCTGTTCCAGCGCGTGCGGGTTGAGAGTGAGGGTGTCGACCGGGATTTCCAGGCTGGCGGCAGGGATGCCGGCCATCTTCATGATCGTCTTCGGACTACGGTGATACCACTCGACGCTTCCGCCGGGGCGGACTCTTGCTTCGGCGTAGCGGTCGCCACCTTCCGGTATCCCGTAGATGGCCCTGTCGTTGTAGTGCTCGATCAACAGCGGATGCTGTTTGGCCTGATGCGGAAACTCGGTCAGGATGGCCCACCAGACGCCCTCGATGGCGTTGGTGACGGAAGGACCGGGATTGTGTGTCAGCTCACTGGCCAGAAAGACTGTCCGTTTTTTGCCGGCAATGACCCGCAGATGGCAGATGCCGATGGAGCCTGGCATTTTGCCGCCATAGACCAGAAAGCCGTCCTGAAAGTCAGCGTCGGGCCTGGACATCGTATCCGCCTCCCCGCTGGAAGTCGTAGAGATTGAAGTTTTCCGGGGTGACTTCGCCGCGCATCAGGCGGATCGCCCGGAACAGGTGCTTTTCGATTTCCATGACCGAGGCCACGCCGGTCGTCACCGGGAAGAAGTCATCCGATCCCCTGCGGATCAGGATCAGGGACGGTGTCGTCTCGACGCCAAGCCGTGCGGCCAGGTCGGGATTGTCCTCGATGTTGATCGGCTTGACCTGCCAGCCGACACGGGAGACGAAGTGCGGCATGATCGCGTCCTGCGCCTGGCAGAAGGGGCAACTGTCGGAGCGGAAATAGAGCAGCGCGAACTCGTCTTTCGCCTTCATCAGTTTCCGGCGCCGTTCCTCGACCTGCGCCCTGGTCAGCGCCTTGCGGCCCGGCGTGGTCAGAGGATTGTCCTTGGCCGTGGTCAGCTCCGGGTACTTCTGCCAGACCATCTCCGAGGTGTTGACGAAGGCCAGGGCCTTGCGCCGGATCACGTCCTGGACCAGGTAGTGCCGCCGGACGTTTTTCTCCGTCGGCACCCGGACGGCCTCCTTCAGGACCTGCTCGGCGTATTCCCTGAGCCGGTCCGGGTCCATGTTCATCATCTCGTCCACCGTGTAGTCCGGGATGGCCGGCTTTTCCCTGTCCTTCTTCTTTTCTTCCTGCGGTGGCCGCTCGTACCACCAGTAGCCCCGTTTCGGATCGTCATGCCGGGTGTCCGTGGCGGCTCTGGCATGGCTGGCGGCCACGACCAGCAGAAGCAGGGCGACCCATGCCATGCGCCGGCTCATTCGTTCTCTCCTGTCTGGTTCGGCAGCTTGACTTTCCGCACCATCTGCCGCAGCAGGGGGCTTTTCAGGGCTTCGAGGTGGGACGGCAGGACGCCAAAAGCTTCGGCCCGGAAGGGAATCAGCAGCGACCTGAATGCCTTGCCGCTGCCCATGACCACCAGGCATTGCGAGGTGTAGTAGCCTTCGGCGACGATGCTGGTTTCGATGGCCTTCAGCTCACTGCTCATCCGCTCCACGACCGCCGCCAGAATCTTTCGTTTCGTTTCTTCGTCGGCATCGCCAAGCAAAAGCTCCGGTGTCCGCTTGCCGACCCGCCTGATCTCCTTCCAGAGTGCGTCCGGCTGGCAGAGAACCAGCCCTTCCGGGATGGAGACGACCGACCAGCGTCCCTTCTCGATCCTGTTGATGCGCTTCTTGAGACCGCTCAGGACCGCTTCCAGGTCAAGGTTGTCCGGGAAGCCCTTGTTCGTGGAGGCTTCGGACAGTTCCTCCTGTTGCCCCCCGGAGTCCTCCGGGTCTGTCTTCTCCCCTTCTTCGTCAGCCGCCATGTCCGGCGCGGACTCTGCCCCGGTTTCCAGTCGCGTCTCTTTGTCCGTGGTGGACGTCGAGGGTTCTTCCCCCTCACTCTCTTGAATGGTGTCCGGGGGCACCTCCTGTTCGTCGTCCGGCTTGAGACGGATATCCCTGCCGGCGGGAGACAGGCGGCTGATCTCGTCGAGCCGGGTTTTCTGGTCGGCCTGTTTCAGGGCGGCTCCAAGGGGATTGTCCGGGGCGACCAGGTGGTGCTGGCGGATGGCCTGGGCTATGTCGTCCGCGTTCGACATGGACTCGAAGCCGGGAACGCGGTGCAGGGCGATGAGGGATAGGACGGGATGGTCTCCGGTGCGGTAGAGGGCGTACTGGTAGGACGGCAGCTTGCCCAGGTCGTGGCCGAGGCCGGCGATCAGGGCGTCCGGGATCATGACGGCCTGCTTCATTCCTTCGGCCAGGCGGGTTGCCACATCGAGGCTGTGTTGCCAGAGCGGAACCCGGGAAAGCAGGGCGAACACGTCCCTGTCGTATTTCTTCTCCGCCTCATTCGGGTTGCGGTGAACGACGGAGGGACAGTCGCCCTTCTGGTCGAGGATGGACAGGATCTTTTCGATGACCAGTTTCTTCTCGCCCCGGACGGTGGCCGTATTGCACCAGCGGGCATGAAAGTCCCGGATCTCCTTCCTGGTGTAGTTCGGGGCCTTCTCCTGTTGCTTCCGGGCGGCTTCGGGCGTTGTGCGCCAAATCTGGGCGATCTCCCGGAAGTCGACCACTTCCCCCTTGCCGGTCCATAGCCGGGCGATGTCGGCCAGCAGGCGGCGTTCCTTATTCTTTCCTTTCGGGGCCGGGCGAAACTGCCAGGCGGCGTAGCCGATCAGTCCCAAGCAACAGCCGATTCCGACAGAGGTGATGAGATCAGACGGCATGGCGCTCCCCGATGCTCCGGTCGGCCCGGATGATGGCCGGGGCGTCCGGAAACTGGATGGTCAGCTTCGGGTCCTCGACCTCCGCCGTTTTTCCCCGATACCGGCCCGAATAGGTCATGATGAAGAGTTCGCGTGGCTGAAGGTCCAGAACGTCCTGCACCCTCAGCACGTCCTCTTCGATCTCGCGGGTGGTGACCTGGGCCGGGTTGTAGATGGTGGACAGGGTTTTCTTCCTGCCGAAGTGCTGCACCACGTACTCGGCGGTTTCCGGGTCGGGCGCACGCATGAAAATCTTGGTGTTGGTGTTGTCGAGAATGGCCTTGGCCGCTGATTCTCCCAGGACGGAATAGAGCTGGTTGACGCTCTGGGCGAACGCCTGGACCATGACGCCGGCGGACCCGGCCTTGGCGAACAGGTCCTCGACGCCCCTGTAGAAAAGGGACTGCGCCTCGTCGATGTAGATGGACAGCCCCCGGTCGATTCTCTGGCGGCCGGAAAGGTAGACCCGGCCCACGAAGGACTGGATCATGGAGAGGATGACCCGTCCCAGGGTTTCTCCGGCCTCGCGGGTAATCATCGAGCCGGTATGGACCACCAGGATGACGCCCTGCCCCTGTTCCAGGCGTTCGATGAAGAGATTGGATTCGGCCTTGCCGATGATCTGGCCGATGTTGCCACTGGACAGTTCGTTCAGGGCGGTGCGGAGGGTGGTGCTGACCTTCTCGTAGTAGCCCTGCGGTGAGTCGAGGATGTCCTGAAGGACTCCCGCGACAGATTGCGCCTCGGGGTCGGCTATCCGCTCCAGAGCCTGGCGCATCTCTTCGAGGGCGGAGCGGCGGATGGCCTGACGCACCAGGTCGATGTTCATGATCGGTGGGCGGCCCTCGGCCCTGGCCAGCAGGATGGTTCCGGTGACGACTGCCGTGGCGACCTCCTTGGCGACGTTGCGGTAGAAAGGCTCCTTGCCGTCCTTGATGCCGGCAACCAGGTGGCCGACCAGTTCATCGGGCATGAAGTAGTAGGCCATAGGGTCTATCACAGCCGAGTATTCGGGATAGATCGGCGTGACCAGCTGCATCTCGTTTTCCCTGCCGCACTGCCGGGCCACGTCAAAGATCTTGGTGAAGATCTGCTGGTCGCCCTTGGGATCGAGAAAGACGATGTTCTTGCCGGCCCGAATGTCCTGCTCGATCATCAGTTCGGCCAGACGGGTCTTGCCGACTCCGGTGGTGCCGAAAACGAAGGTGTGACGTTTCCGGTCCCGCTCCGGTAGTCGAATGGGGACAATCCTGGTTGGATTGTCCAGGTGGACCCCGGTGCCGATCAGCGTGGACGGTTCAGGCGGTTTTCTTCTCCGGAAGAACGACACGGACGATGATCCTTTCTCCCAGTTCGTCGGCGACCTTGCGGATCGCGGTTTTGGGAAGAAATTGCGGTGACTCGATCTCGCTGAAGGCGCCGGCGATGCGCCTTGTGCAGCGTATGCCCTTGACGCCTGTTTCTTCCCGTAGCAGAAGCTTGGGCAGGGTTTTGGAAGTTCGGCTCAGTCGAATCTGGACTTTGTAGCGGTCCTTCTGCTGTACGGGCAGGACACTGGTGACCAGGAAGGAACGGACGACGCCTGGCTTGAAGGTGCCTCGTTCCTTGGGAGGGACATGTCGGAACGGGCAGAGGCCGGTGATGGCGACGTTGCGGAAGTGGTCCTCGACTTCCAGAACCACGGCCACGTCACCGGAAGAGGATACCTGGCGGATTTCGCCCTTTACAATCTGTCCACGGAGAGAGCGCAGCAGGTTCCCTTCGTGGATGGCCTGGCGCTTTTCCAGCTCCCGCTCGATCTGGTAGCGGATCTGCCGCCGGACCTGTCTGGAGAGGCCGCGCGGATCGATCGGTCTGGGATCGGTGTCCAGAAAGGACTTGCTCAGGGCGTAGATTTCAAGCCGGTCGTCGAGTCGCACCAGAATGTCCAGATCGAACATGGCGGAGAGGGTGCGAGAGATGGCCTTTTCGATGGCGTCGGCGACCTGATCTTCAGGGAGGTTGTACTTCTCCAGAAGGTCGTGGGGGATCATGGATTGCCTCCTTCCTGCTGGATGGAGGCGATTCGGGCCGGATAGGGAGTTCGACTGTAACAGCTACCGATTGCCTGCTGGTAGCGGCAGACGCGAGGGTTGTGGCAGGAGCGGGTAAAGAATGTCGGGCTTGGTTTTGCCACAGGCGACGGCCTCCGAAAGGTGTCGCCTGTGAAATGGGGTTGGGGGGAAGGGGCAGTTTCATTGAGCCGTTTGTCGGATCAAGAACAAAAGGAGAAGTGGGTTTCACTACTGGTTTGGGATTCCTCGTGAGAGGACTGTGGCGGCAATAATTTTATGAGCCCGCCTAGCTTGAAATGTTTCTTTTGCTATCTAAACACCAAGAGCCAGCTTGAGGAAGCTGGCTCTTGGGAGATTGCGAATTCTCGGTCAATACCCGGAGTAGTGCGAACGGTGGCTGTAATGGGACTCGTGGGAGTAATGAGATTCGTGGCTCCTGTGTGAGTAATGCCAGCCGACGACAACCTCTCCGTTAGAGACTTGGGACGGCGCATGGTCTAGATACAATGGGGTGTTTTCGTCGACGTTGGCAATGCCTTGGTCAGCCTGAACTGAAGTGTTGGCTCCGCCAAGCGCAAGCAGGCCTGCAACAAACAATCCGACTTTCGCAATTATTTTTTTCATATATCCCCCTACCATCTCGTGTTGTCAAATGGTCAAACCAACTAAACTAAGACCAAATAAAGCACAGACATTACCCATTGTCAATCTTCTCCAAAACGGGGCGCAAATAGGCACTTTGCCTGCTAGATGTGGCAAAAACCCCGGCGCATTGTTCTTTCACCGCACAGGGAGCACATGTTTCGACCAGACTGTTTTTCCATCTGGATATAGACTGGCGAGCAAAATCCCAACCCGCTCGGGGAAGCAGGCATAGGGGCATGTTGTAGATCGACACCGGCACTCCCCTCAGGGCAAGCTGGTTTGCTGCATGTCTCATTTGTTCTCCGTAATCGAACGGATCGATCCAGATCGTGTCGATATTTTCGTCAGCCAAACCCCGTATTTCCATAGCCATAAAAGCGACATGAACGACAAAGGGGAAATTTCGGTAAACAAAATCTGCGAACCGCCCCATCTGTCCTGCATTGACACGGTTGACCACAAAGCGAATCTCGATGGGCACTCTAAGCTTGGCTAGATTGGTAATTCCTTTGACGGTCTTGGCGAAACTCCCCTTAACCCCGACAATCCTATCGTGATCACGGTCATTATCGGCATGCAAACTCACGCAGAAGATAACTTGTCCCCCCGCAGCGATAGCACATCTCTTAGCGTACTCAAAATCGGAAAAATTCTTGCCGTTGGTAAGTAGGACCGTAGGTCGATCCTTGAAGCGGATTCGGATCATCTCGAGTATCGCGACGAATTCATCCCGAAGCAAAGATGGTTCACCACCAGTCAAGCAAAGCCCTTCGACTTCTTCTGGGGTGAGCATGGCAAGAATATTCCTAGCAATTTTCGGCAGGGCAGGGTCATGCTTCTTTGGCGGCTGAGGGCACATCAGGCACCGACAGTCGCAGGCTTCGGTCAGGAGCAAGCTATTCTGTCGCGACCCAGCTTCCCATACCACTGAAACCTCCCCCGCTGGAGAGATCAGGACTATATCGTTATCTTGAAGATCAAGGGATAGGAATTCGTGGGGGAGGTTGCCGACTCCCTTAACCCCTGGGCCTAATTTATTGGAGGAAAGGCAGGCCGCATATCCATAGGCGCCCTCGTCTCCCGTGAATACGTAGTTCCGTCTACTCAGAAAGCTCTTAGGGGTTGTCGTTACACGGGCCAAAACTGTTCTGGCGAGACCAAAAGGGGTGCCTTTCGACTGTTTCATGATTTGTCTCCGCGGCCCAGTGGTCGCCTAGTGATCCAAGACCAGAATACGGCCATTTCTTGCTCATCGTTTCGCTGCAATTTGTCGAATAGGATATCGAACACCCCCATGGCTTTTTGGCAAAAATCGCTCTCAGGCCGATGTCCGACAACATCTCCTGTCTCTAGGTAATTACGTACTGGGTCAACACCACAGTACGCTTGGTAGACGCAGGAGGCACAGCTAGGCATCACTTCCAAATTTCCTTGTTTAACGATGTCTCGCAACTTGCGACCGTTAAAAATCTCCTTGAACGTCGATTCCCAAACATTTCCGAGCCTGAAATAGTTGTCCCCCATGCGGGACAGCATGCGCGCTTCGTCGGAAGGGAAAACATCCCCCTGATAATCGTAGATTGCACCGGCAATTCCAGCTCCTGTTGGCGATTGTAAGTCCACGAATCCAGTGGCGAAAGGCGTCAAGATTCGTGTCAACAAGATCGTCGCGAAAAATTCAGGGAAATGGTGTCCTTCGAGGTTCTTAGCAATTATGTAGTCTAGGCCTGAACGATAGGCAGCCAACCACTCAGCTGGAGTATAGGCAAGGGTCGTCTGATTTTCTGCTGCCATGCCATAAGGGTTTAGAGATCGGAAGAATACGCCTTGGAATCCGAGCCGGATATATTCATCCACAACTTGCTGGAGGGAGTCTAAATTACTGCGCGTCGTAGTCATCAAAGCCGAGGCTGCGTTATGTCCGCAGATTTCACGGGCTAGGGCGAGGTTATTCAGAAAGGCGGTATAGGTGTCCCTGCCGTTACGCAGTATGCGGTGTTTGTTGTGGATGTTGGCTGGCCCGTCCAGAGAAGTTGAAATGCTTACATTGTGGGCCCGAAAAAATTCAAGTTGTTCGCGGGTGATCGAAGTCAGATTTGTGCAAACGACAAAGGACAGATTCCTGCCAGCCACCTGGTTCAATGACTCTGCATGTTCAACAGCCGCGGTCAGGGCTGGCCAGTTAAGGGTCGGCTCTCCTCCCTGAAATTCAATTTTGATATCGTTCGACGGTCCCTCGAAGATTCGCTCTACAATGATGCGGGCTGTCTCAGGACTCATATCGAACTCCCGTGCCGTATCGTTTTCGGCCGAGACTTGGCAATACTGACAATCTTGGTTGCAACGTAGGGTTATGACCAACATGTGTAGAGAGGTAAAGTCCCTCAAAAACCCTTTGCGCGTGCGATATTTGTTAGCTAAAAGATCAATCGCCAGTGGCAGGTCGTCCTCGGCAACAAAGTGCTTGCCCTTGAGGGTCTTGAAAGTTTCCGTGTTAGTGTCAAGATCTTGGCAGACAAAAGCTTCGAACTGTTGGGTCGGCAAAAAGACGTAATCGCCAGCTTCGTTGACCATCAGCACGGTGTTGTCTTCCCTTCTCTTAAACTGAAAGGGAAGGATATGATAGCGGTTAGTCCTTGCCATTGATCTTGTCCTCGAGGTTCGCCACTGGCTTGAATGCCTGTTCAACAATCAGATCACGTAGCCTTCCAAATTGGCGGTTTAGTTCTTGACGCAATTGTTGGTCGTTGACTTCGCGACAGAACTCTTCCACCAGTTGTTGGCCTGTGACGCCGTACTCCAAGCTCTTTATCCCGGAGAAAGTTACTAGTACCTCGTTTTCGCCCTTAGGCTCGATTTGGATGGTCGCGAATCGATTTAACTTGTAGGCAGCAGCAAAGATGGCGGCTTTTTCATAGAAAGACTTGGAAAGGTTTATCGTCCATTTGTTATTATCATTTTTTACGAAAATTTCTTGGTTTTTAATTCTTGGCATGGCCGTTCTTCCTTATCTGTAAATACACGTAAATACACCGGGTAACCCCGGCTTTATGGGGGACTAGCAGAGTGTTGGGGGGAATTTGAAAGCGTCCTCTCTGTGAACCGCTCAAAGTTTACAGAGGGGAAGCTTTCATTGGACAGCACACAAAGCTTATGTCATTCAGTTTGGGACTGCAAGTATCACGTAGTTTGGACATCGAAGTGCCGTCAGAGAGTTCTTGATGGCCGGGTTCGGCAGCATTTGGTAGAGGAGAAACAAGAGTTAGCCCAGCAACGAGAGATTCACGTTTTGGAAGGTCATTTGTGCCTGGGCCACGTCCATGTGTACATTGCGATTCCACCGAAGTACGCGCGACTCCCGATTCATTCTCTCCCCTCACCCGACCTCCGGAATGCTCTCCCAGCGTGTCGTGTAGGCTGGCGACAGGTGCGCCCGACGCATGAACCAGTCCTTTTGCGGCCGCTGGCCGCCGAACCAGATCTTGCCCCTGCCGCTGTGGTTGATGGCGTCGACGGCCTGCATCAGCTTGCCGTTCCGGTCATGGTCCGTTCCGGCAGAGAACAGATCGGGCTGCACCTGGTCGGGAGTGCAGAAATCGCCGAGCATCACCCCGGCCTTGGCGTAACGGCAGCCGTCCTTCCAGATGCCGTCGAACAGGCGGGTGACCATGGCCAAAATCGCCAGACTGTCGGCGCTGGGACAAGGCAGCGTGCCGGTGGCGGCGTTGCTGTAGCCGGGGCCGGTACCGTCGAACGGGCTGGTGCGGATAAAAAGATGGACCATGCGGGCCAGCAGTCCCTCCCGCCGCAGCTTTTCGGCGGCGCGGGCGGCGAACTCGCACACCGTCTGGCGTACTTCCCCATAGTCGGAAAGCTTCTCGCCGAAGGAGCGGGAGCAGACGATCTGCTTTTTCGCCGCCGGCATCGCCTCCAGCCCGATGCAGCTTTCCCCGTTCAGCTCGCGCACGGTCCGCTCCAGCACCACCGAAAAGCGCCGCCGGATGCGGCGCGGCTCCCTGCGGGCCAGATCGAGCGCCGTGGTCACGCCCAGCTTCTGCAGGCTGGCGGCAAGCCGCCGGCCGACGCCCCAGACCTCGCCGGCAGGCGTGATCGCCAGCAGGCGCTGCCGCTTTTGTGGGTCGCTCAGATCGACAACACCCTGGGTTGCCTTGAACTTCTTTGCCGCGTAATTGGCCAGCTTGGCTAGGGTTTTGGTCGGCCCGATGCCGACACTCACCGGCACGCCGACGTGCTTGTGGACGGTGGCGCGGATCTCCTGTCCGTACTCGACCGGCGATGTGACGCCGCTCAGGTCGAGAAAGGCCTCGTCGATGGAGTAGATCTCCAGATCGGGACTGAACCGTTCGAGGGTCTGCATCACCCGGGCGGAGATATCGCCGTAGAGGGCGTAGTTGGAGGAAAAGACCCGGACGTTGTGCCGTTTCACTGTGTCCCGTACCTTGAACAGGGGCACGCCCATGCCAATCCCCAGTGCTTTGGCCTCCGGGCTGCGGGCGACGATGCAGCCGTCGTTGTTGGAGAGCACGACCACCGGCACCTTTTTCAGGTCCGGACGGAACAGGCGCTCGCAGCTGCAATAGAAGTTGTTGCAGTCGACCAGGGCGAAGCGTCTCATGGCTTGCGTAAACTATGAATGACCGTGGTCACCACACCGAAGATCTCCAGCTCGGCCCCTTCTGGCACCGGCACCGGCGCGTGCCGGCTGTTCATCGGCACCAGCCGCACCTCGGGTTTCAGTTCCAGCTTCTTCACCGTCAGCTCGCCGTTGAACTCGGCGATGACGACATCGCCGTGCCGGGCCTCCAACGAGCGGTCGACCACCAGCACGTCACCGGGAAAGATGCCGGCCTCGACCATCGAATCCCCCTGCGCCCGGACAAAGTAGGTGGCGGCGGGATTCCTGACGCAGAGTTCGTTCAGATCGAGGGTGCGCTCCTTGTAGTCGGAGGCCGGCGAGGGAAAGCCGGCTGGCACCGCGTCGAGAAAGAGGGGAATGTCGAGCCGGGTGGTCTCGCCGGCGCGACCAATCAGGTTTGCCTTCATGCAGGTCTCCAATCTATCCACCTGTTCGCATCGCGAAGAATACAGGCCGTTTGTGACAGAACACGACACGCCATGCGGCCTTTCAAGTTTCGTTTGAACATTTTGCCGCAGGTGTAGGCATGGCTTCCAGCCTTTCTTCCAGAAATTCCTCAATGACCCGCATGTTCCGTTTGCAAGGGGTACGGACCCCTCTCAACCATTCTGAAACCTGTTCAGGATGACGCCCCAGCTCTTTCCCAAGCATTACCAGGTCCAATCCTTTGATTCGCTTGTACCATTCAAGCCTTTGGATTGTTCCTTCCGGTATAGGAATAGGATTGTAGCCGAGAAAGCGAATGATTTGAGGGTAATACTGCCAGTTAATAGACCATCCGTTCTCCCAGTTCCAGATGGTTGAGACGCTGACCCCCAGCATGGCGGCAAGCTCTTTTTGCTCCAGACCCAATTCAATCCGCTTCCGGCGCAGGTGCTCGCCCAGGGTGGCCGGCTCTTTCTCCAGCTCAGGAGGCTGCGGCAGCGTCAATTCGGTGGCGATATTAAAACGTGGTGGGGGGAATTGATGATTGTTGGTAAAGGGGCACACACCCCTGCCCTTGCGGTTTTCTGGGTGATCCCCAGCACCCCTGCTCGTGCACGCCGGTGATGACCCAGCGCTACCGCAGCCGGCTCTCCGGCCCGCTGCTCGACCGCATCGACCTGCACATCGAGGCGCCGCGCGTCGCCCACAAAGACCTGGCCGCCACCACCGGCGCCGAGCCTTCCGCCGCCATCCGCGCCCGGGTGGAGGCGGCGCGACAGATTCAGCGGCAACGCCTGGAACCCTTCGGCCTGCACACCAACAGCCAGATGCAGGCCCGGCACCTGAAGCAGTTCTGCCGACTGGACAGCGAAGGGGAAAAGCTGCTGGAAATGGTGGTCGACCGGCTGGGGATGTCGGCCCGCAGTTACGCACGCATCCTCAAGGTCGCCCGCACCATCGCCGATCTGGCCGGGGAGGAGCGGATCCGCCAGCCGCACCTGGCCGAGGCGGTGCAGTACCGCGGGCTGGACCGGAAGCTGGGATAGTCCACCCCAAAACAACCGGTTCTCCTCTTGATCTACCATATCCATAGAGATAGGGTTTTACTAAAACCATTACTTGCGGAGACACCATGAAAGTCACCATCAAAGGACAGGTCACCATCCCCAAGCACGTGCGGGAAAAGTCTACCTGCAATACCGACGTGCGGGAGGGGATAAGACCGCTCCTTTGCCCGATTTTTTTCATAGACGCCCATGCCGCCGTCTCCCAGCTGCCCCTTCTTTCACGGGACAGGGCCAGATTTCAAACCTACTTTCCCACCGTTGAACTCATCACGCCCGACACCACACCATGACCTAAGACCACGTGCACCATTGGCGACTTGACAAGAAGAACACACCCGCCAGCCTCAGCCCTTATCGCATTGGGAACAATTCTCAGCCCCAAAGGAATCCACACCAGAGGAATAGCCCTTGCCTGGCGTAAAAACTCTGACTATGATGCGAAAATATCTTGACTTCAAAGCAGGCACTGACCATATGAACACAACACCAGAAAACCCACCTACAAACCAACAACCTCAGATCCCGAAAGGGAGCTACGAACTCCGCATCCTCCAAGCGTTACGACGGATTATCCGTGCGGTAGATATCCATTCGCATAAACTATCCACACAACACAACATCACCGGCCCGCAACTAGCCTGCCTATTGACAATCAACGATGAAGGGCCATTAACAAGCGCCAGCTTAGCCAAGAAGGTTTACCTGAGCCCAAGTACAGTGGTTGGCATTATTGATCGACTTGAAGAAAAAGGGCTGATAGAACGGAACCGGAATAGCAAGGATCGCCGTCAGATCCATATTTCGATAACCACTGCTGGTAAGCAACTGGTTGAATCGGCCCCCTCTCTTCTTCAGGACTCCCTGTCCAGCGCCTTGGTAAAATTGCCGGAAATTGAGCAGGTTTCTATCACCTTGGCACTCGAAAAGCTGGTTGACCTGATGGAGGCCCGCCAAATTGAGGCGGCGCCAGTGCTCGAAACCGGTTCTTTATCCTCAGACTCCTAACCCCCCCTTAACGTAAACTGTCTGCTTGACGGGGAAGCTTACGGAAGGGCTGTTCCGCGAGATGCGCCGCAGGTTTTATGAAAAACCGAGTGTCCGCAAGAGACGCAAAGCCAAAGAGGCCCAACGCCGCTTGCGCAAAAAGCTGAAACGGCTGCAAAGAAGGTAGGGGCCCATTTATCTCCGTTGTCTGGCAAACGAACAAGAGCCGGAAGGATTGTCCTTCCGGCTCTTGCAGTTCATTTTCCTTATAGATGGACCGACCTATTTGGCTGCCTTACGTGCCGCCTCAAGCCAGCTGTTCCATTTTTGCTGGTTTTTTTGAATCCACTCCTTGACGTGACGCTTGATATCCTTCGGCGAGTTTTCGCCATCCTGCATGCGAGTGTTCTGCTGGTTGATATCGGAAAGCGGTAAAGTAAAAACCTCGAAGAATTTCTTAGCAGCCGGGTTTTTGGCGAGAAACTTCTTGTTGGCAACAATCCGGATGTCGCTGACAACAAAACCTGCTTTGAGGGGGTCGGTAACTGCACCCGTAACGCCGCTGACAGTCATTCGATCCTTGCCCGGCATCTGGGATTCTTTTGGCACGATCTTCGGTACGTTAATCCACATCACGTCCCGGCCCGGCTTCAGTTTACCGATGGTCCAGT
The DNA here is from genome assembly GCF_008124615.1 of Geothermobacter ehrlichii. NCBI lineage: Bacteria > Pseudomonadati > Thermodesulfobacteriota > Desulfuromonadia > Desulfuromonadales > Geothermobacteraceae > Geothermobacter > Geothermobacter ehrlichii. The sequence goes on along the minus strand of NZ_VNIB01000012.1, from coordinate 3,187 downwards.
TCGGTGCCCAAGTGTAAAAGAAAACTGGTTTGCCAGCTTTGTAACGGGCCAAGGTGTCGGCCATGCTGGCAGAGTAGCCGGCTTTGATCGGATTGATGTGGTCTTTCAAGCCGTAAACGTCCAGATGGTGACTGATGACCTTTTCGCAGCCCCAGCCGGGAGGGCAAGCGGTCAGATCTGCCTTGCCGTCACCATTGTCGTCAAAAGCCCTCTTGACCTCTGGACGCTTAAAGTCATCCAGCGACTTGATGTTGTATTTTTCAACATCCTTTTTTGAAACCAAGTATCCCTGCAGACCACCGGCTTTTACAACATAACCGACAATTTCCACCTTATCCTGCCACCCTTTTGGCATTTGACTGGTGTGGTTCGGAAACCATCCGTTTGGCCAATAGTCGACGTCACCAAGCGCAACGGCCTGATAGAAAAGCGGATTCTGCAGTTCTTTGGTTTTTTTTAGTTTGTAACCTAGCTCCCTAAGCCCTTCCTCGACCAAAGCGGCCTGAAAATAACCGGTATTCCAGGTGGCGCGGGCAGGCCGTACCGTAACACCTTTGCCCGGCTTGTCTGAACTCGCGTAGCCCGGCATGGCCAAGGCCAGAATCAACAATGCAAACAGCAGTCGTTTCATAAAACCTCCTCTTTCTTAGAAAACAGATTCAACTGATGGGAGTCGCAGCCTTATCAGCAATCAGCAAGCATTCCCGATCAATCGGTGGACGGCTCAACACAAAAGCGGGGCAATTCTGCCCTCATACGATCTACACCCTTATCCTTCAGTGCGAAGGAATAGTCCTTCTCAATGAGTCTTTTATTTCTTACCAATCCCCTGAGTGATCCGATCCAAGACCATCGCAAGCAAAACTATGGCTAAGCCACCAACGGTAGCCATACCGATCTCCAAGGTGTTGAGCCCCTGAACCACTGGGTTACCAAGCCCACCGGCACCGATCAGGGCAGCGATGACTACCATGGACAACGCCATCATGATTGTCTGATTAAGGCCGGCCATGATCGACGGCATAGCCAACGGGAATTGTACCTTACGCAATACCTGCCAGTCTGTAGCACCAAAGGCGAGAGCCGCTTCGACCAGTTCGGGATGAACTTGACGGATACCAAGGCTGGTCAAGCGAATGATCGGCGGCAGGGCAAAGACAATGGTGGCAAGAATTCCCGAGACAGTGCCGATACTGAACAGCATCACCACCGGTACCAAGTAGACAAAGGCCGGAGTGGTCTGCATGGCATCGAGGAAGGGACGCAGGATCATTTCGAAACGGTCGCTGCGGCCTGCCAATACCCCCAGCGGGATTCCAGTGACGGCACAGAAGGCCACGGAGCAGATCACCATCGACAGAGTGGTCATAGTATCTTCCCAGAGGCCAAGACTGCCAATCAGAAGGAAGGTCATTACGGTAAAACAGGACACCCGCTTGCCCGCAAATCGCCAAGCGGCGACGGCAAAAATCAGGATCACCAGCCAAGGAGGCAAGGCACTGAAAAACCACTCAAGCCCCTTCAGGCTCCACTCTACTGGAGTCTTTACGGCTTGGAAAATGTCACGATAATTGGCCACCAGCCAATCGACAAAGGCCTGGACCCACTCGTCCAACGGGATAAGCTGCTCTTCAAAGTTGAAAAAATTCATCGGCACAAATGTTCATTTAAGCTTAGGCAATCATTGTCGTGATTCACTGCGGTGAAGGGTGCGCAGAAATAGATTTTTGGAAATGGCCCCTAGATACTTGCCATCGTCATCAAGAACTGGCAACGGCCAAGGATGCTTGGTGATTTCCGGCAGGATATCCTGCATAAAATCGTTGACAGATGCTGGTTGAACGCCTTCAAGGTAAGCATTTGGAATTGTCTGTTCCGACTCTGGCCGCTCAATCACTTCACGCAACGAATCGGTCGATACAATACCCTTAAAAGTTCGGTTGCTATCGACCACATAACCGTAGCCACGGTCATTCTTGATCAGTCGCTGCAATGCGGCACGGGGACTTTTCCCGTCAACAATAACGATTGTGACTTGATTGTCGACAGCTATGTCACCTGCTGTAAGGATATTGGTTGGGTCAACCCCTCGGAAAAAGGCGCGCACATAATCGTCTGCCGGGTTTTGCAAAATCTCTTCTGGGGTGCCAACCTGGACAACTCGACCTCCTTCCATAATTGCGATGCGATCCCCGATACGCATCGCCTCATCAAGATCGTGAGAGATAAAAACGATGGTCCGTTTCTGATTCGCCTGCAGTTTAAGAAGCTCATCCTGCATTTCAGTACGGATCAATGGGTCTAGAGCAGAAAAGGCTTCGTCCATCAGCAAAACATCAGGGTCTGTCGCCAACCCACGAGCCAAACCGACCCGCTGCTGCATACCGCCAGAAAGCTCCTCTGGCAGACTCTGCGCCCAAGCTTCAAGACCAACCTGTTTGAGAGCCTGGAGAGCCCTGGCTTCACGGGAGTTACGATCTGCACCGGCCATCTCCAGACCAAAGGCAACATTTTGCAGCACTGTCAGGTGTGGCATTAGGGCAAAGGACTGGAAAACCATACTCATCTTCTCACGGCGCAACTGAATCAGCTGCTCCTTGCTCATTTTGGTGATCTCTTCACCATCAACGAATATTTGGCCGCTCGTCGGCTCGATAAGCCGATTAAGCATACGGACCATAGTAGACTTTCCTGACCCTGAAAGCCCCATAATGACGAAGATTTCGCCGTCGTAAACTTCGAAACTAGCATCTTGAACAGCGATAGTGGTTTCAGTCTTCTCAAGGATCTCTTCTTTACTTAACCCCTGATCAAGCAGTTTACGTGCCTTTTCCGGATGGGGGCCAAAAATTTTAAACAAGTTTTTAACTGCTATCTTGGGAGTCATGTCCATTTTATATCTTCACAGCTTTAACTGGATACTATAGTTTTACAATCAAACCTTATTTGTGCAGAGGCGGAACATTATTACATTGTGCATCGCTGCCCCTGAAAGCGCCTGCAAAAACCCAACACCATAAACGCAGACATGCACCATATTGTTATCTATAATTGCTTACATCAATCTCCAATCTCCAACAACAGCCAGACCCGGTGGATTCAATTTGCAAGTGCACCACCCCTGGCTTCATCGAACACTTCCTGGGGCGTCCGGTAGCCGAGGCACTTTCTCGGCCTGTTGTTCAGT
>NZ_VNIB01000011.1 GCF_008124615.1 Geothermobacter ehrlichii | reverse complement strand
CACTTGTAGAGCGTGTTGGGGTGGATCTCCAGATCTCTGGCCACCTCAGCAACAGACTGGTCGCTGCCGGTTATCAGGTTAACCGTCTCGACCTTAAACGAGTGTACTTCCTTCTCTTCGAAACCATGCCAGTCCTCCTGACGCTGTTGTAGGAGCTTTTCGGACTGTCCACAATTTCGGGGGAAGGCCAAAGGGAAGAGTGCAATTCACATAGCACGGGCCTTTGGAGGGCGAGTCCGGAATTTTACCGGTGAGAACTTTTGGGCAAGAGGCTACTTTGCATCGACGGTGGGGCGCGATGAAGAAGTTATCCGAAATTACATACGGAGGCAGGAAGAGGAAGATCGCAGGCTTGATCAATTGAAGTTACTCAGCTAGCCGCCTTTAGGCGGCCCAAGGTTTTAAGCAACCGCTTTGAGCGGTTCACAGATAAAGCCCCCGGCTTGGCCGGGGTGTGTGATTCACAGAGATCGTTTCAATCTCTGCATCTCCAGATCTGCTTTGTAGTTTTGGTCTCTGATGTCCTCTTGGCTGGGGTCATAGGCTTGGCAAACCTCTCCCGTAAGTGGAGTCTCTTTGTGGAGCTCACAAACAAGGTCTATCGGTGACTTTCCATTCAAGGCACCATGAGGGCGATGCCAATTGTAGTGGTATTGCCATTCCTCGATTCGAAGGCCAAGTTCTGGATCGTTCATGTCCACATTGGCCCAGAACTCAAACAAATCAGTCTTTTGTGACCGCTCCACTTTGCCATTAAGATGCGGGGAGGCTGGTCGTATGGGCCTGAATTTAATACCCCAATCTTTCAGGCGCTCCTGAACTTTATAGGCAAAGAATTCCGTTCCACGATCCGTTTGGATGCGCTGAATGGGGAATGGCATCTCCTCACAAACACGCTCCAGAAAATCTAAGGTGTTTTTGGCAGTGCGCCTTTTGTAGACTCCCAAAACTCGCCAACGACTACAATCATCGACAGCCGTATATTGATAAATCCCGGGAGCAATTTTCATTGTATCCATCTGAACCCGATCGCCAGGAACTGGTCTAGAGTAGCGTTTGAATGGCTTTATTCGTTTGGGCCGCAAAAGCGGTTTTGCCTGATTTCTTGTCAGAACCTTGTGAATCGTCGCCAAAGAGAGCTTCAAGTTATGCAGGCGGATCAATTCACCCTGAATCCGCCTTGCTCCCAGATTCCTTGTTCTTCTAAGATCAAGAATCCAGCCTTCTATCTCTTTGGTAACTTTAGTTGTGGGGAAATTTCTTGGGCGACGACTCTCGTCCTGAAGCCCTTCCAGACCTTTTTCTTTAAAGCGGGTCACCCATTTACGTAATGTCGGCCTGGAAATGCCGCAACGACGGCAAACAAAACCTGCATTGCCAGAGGAAAAATAAAGCTCCACCCACCTTAAGCGCATTCGAACTTTCGGGTCCATTTTCACCTCCTTTCAACGGGGAATATCATGCCCTCGAATTGAAAGGATGTCTATGAATCACACACTTCCAGATTGCCGAAAATTACTGGGCACTCGGTGATGACTACAATCCGTTTCTGCTCGATCTGCTCAAAAAGCTTTTGCAGGTCGTGACATGGCAGGAGGCCTTGGGCCGCGCCTGTGGCGAGCTTCTTGAGGGGGAGTGGGCCCAAAAGTACATCAAAAGTCACTACGCGAGCGGCGGCCGGGAACTTTGGCCCTCTCAGAAAGTCGGCATTGCTCAGGCTCTCTGGATGGTTGAAAACGTCGGCAGTGTTCTGGTGGCTGACGCTACCGGGTCGGGCAAGACACGCATGGGGGCTCATCTGCTAAGGGCCGTCATGGACAGGATCTGGAGCACCGGGCGCACCCGAAAGGACATTACGGCTCTGGTTTGCCCACCCGGGCCGGTGGAGGAGTCCTGGAAGCGTGAGGCCATCAGCTGTGGCCTGCCGCTTGAAGCCATTTCGCATGGTGTGCTGAGCCATCGGGGATCCGACAAGCATGCAGGGGGGCTTCATGCCATCCGTCGTGCCCAGTCTCTTGCCATCGATGAGGCCCACAATTTTCTGAATCCCAAGTCGTCAAGAACCCGTGGACTCCATGGCAACATGGCGGATGTTGTGGTCATGTTCACGGCAACTCCCATCAACAAGGGAGTTCGGGATCTCATGATGATCGTCGACTTGCTCGGGGCCGACAACCTGGACGACAGGGCTTTGGTCCTTTTCGATAACCTCGCCAAGAGGCTTGGCGCTCAAGGCGGACGGTTTATGACCACGCGTGAAGAGCGGTTGGAGCTGCAAAAGGAAGTCCAACGATTTACCTTGCGGCGCACCAAATCGATGTTGAATGCCATGGTTGATCGGGAGCCTCAATCCTATTGCGATGATTTTGGCAATCCTTGCCGCTATCCGGAGCATATCTCTCAAACCTATCAGACTGAGGAGTCGGCCAAAGATCAGAAGATTGCCAAAGAGATTCGGAATTTGGCAGGTCAGTTGCGTGGGCTGGTCAACCTCCGTTCCGGCCTGGATCTTCCCGAATCGCTGCGCGGTGTGGTGGATATTGATGCCTATATTCGTGGGCGCTTGCAAGGAGCCAAGGGGCTGGCATTATACCACCTCATGTCGCGTTTGCGTTCCTCGCGAGCCGCGCTGATCGAACATTTGCTGGGGACCGAGACGGCGGCCCGGCGATTCGGTATTACCAGCCATATCAAGAATGAAGAGACCGGGAATGTGCTTGAGCGGCTCAACCAGAGTCGGGACTATGTGCCGGAAAGTTCACTTCGCGAAAGGCTCCCAACCTGGTTGACGGACCCGGTGGAGCATCGCCAGGCGGTGATCGAGGAAGTGCATATCTACCGCAAGATTCTTGGCCTGGTAGGCCAGATGAGTGACAACCGGGAACGTACCAAGGCCAGGCTGCTGGTCAATTTGTTGGATCGCCATTCACTTCTGGTCGGGTTTGACAGTTGCCTGATCACTCTGGAAATCCTCAAAAAGCTCATCGAGGAAGAGCGGACTGATTGTGAGGTGTTGGTCGCCACCGGTTCGAAGGCGACGGAAAAGAAAAAGGTCAACCGGGAATTTGCTCTTGGATCAAAGGCCAGAAATATCATCGCCCTCTGCTCGGATGCGATGTCCGAGGGGATCAACCTGCAGCAGGCCTCCGCCGTGGTGCTGCTGGACATGCCGAGTGTTATCCGCATTGCCGAGCAGCGCGTCGGACGGGTCGACCGGATGAACAGCCCGCACAAGAAAATCGAGGTGTGGTGGCCGAAGGACAGTGAAGAGTTTTCTCTCAAGGCCGACCGGAAGTTTTTTCAACGTTACACCGAAGTGAAAGAGATTCTGGGCTCTAACCTGGTGCTTCCGGAAAACCTTATCCCGGAGGAGATGCAGAGCGACAGCCCCTCAACCGCTGAAGAGATGATCCGGTTTCTGGAACAATGGGAACGGCAGGGACAAACCTGGGATGGTTTGCGGGATGCATTCCAGCCAGTCAGGGACCTGGTTTCCCTGGAGGATGGTCTCATCCCCGAAGATGTTTATCGGCAGGTCAGGCACTCCAAGGCCCGGGTCGTGTCCACCGTCAGTTTGGTCAGGTCATGCAAGCCCTGGGCCTTTCTGGCCATTGCCGGGGCTGAACATGGAGCGCCCAAGTGGATTTTTCTTGAGGGACTTGGCGGCATGCCAATCACCCATCTTGAAGAAATTGCCTCCAGGTTGCGTAAATTGTTGACCATGCAAAGTGAATCGAGACCGATGGATAAAAAAGCATCGGCTCTTATAGGGCACTTTCTCAATCGGGTGCTTGAGACGGAATCGTCCCTGTTGCCGCGGAAAAAGCAACGGGCCCTTGAAGAAATGAAATTGATTCTCACTCATTATCAGAAGCAGGCGGAACTTGATGGGGATGACCACCGCAAGGCGGTTGTTCTAAGCGCTCTGCAACTTTTGCATGTGCCTGCCAACGAAGACGAACGACCCAACCTGGATGCCGTGGCAGAAGCATGGCTGGATGCAATTCGTGAAACGTGGTACGCGAAACTCACGTCGAGGAGGAGGTTTAAACCACTGCGTTTGAAAGACATCCGGAAAGAATTGAAGGATAAGCCCCTCCCGACGGAAAGGCTTGAACAGGCTTTTGCCGGCATCCCTTCAGATCGGCCGATTCATGCCCGGGTCGTTTCTGCCGTTGTCGGTGTTCCTGATTAGGTTGCAGGTTGTTTTGTTGCCAAAGAGCGCAAAAGTGGTTCGGTTTTCAATGGCCGTTGACACTCTTGCGCTCAGTCGGCATGGTAGGCTTCCCTTGCTTTGCTCCGCTGCCCCCTGCCGGCGAGGACGACGCCGGCGAGGATCAGGCCGCCGCCGGCGAACAGGGCCGGGGTGACCGGTTCGCTGAGGGCGAGGACGCCGGTGATGACGCCGACCAGCGGCAGCAGGTAGAGCAGGTTGTTGACGGCGCTGGGGCCGAGACGCGGTACCGCGCGATTCCACAGGTCGTAGCCGAGAACCGAGCAGATGACGGTCAGGTAGGCGAAGCCAAGCCAGGCGCCGGCGTCGGGCAGGGCATGTGCGGTGCGGGTCAGTTCCCAAGCCATGCCGGGCAGCAGGGTGAGGGCGCCGTAAAGCATGATCTGCCGGGTCAGCAGCAGGCCCGGATAGCGGCCGGCGAAGCGGTTGACGCCGAAGGTGTAGCTGATCCAGCTCACCACGGCGCCGAGCATCAGCAGGTCGCCCTCGAGACTGGCGACACCGTCGCTCTGCCCGACCAGCAGGCCGACGCCGGTCAGCGCAAGGGCGGTGCCGAACCAGGTTGCCGCCGCCGGCAGGGTACGTTTGCGCAGGGCGGTGACCAGCTCGGTGCCGAGTGGAATCAGGGCGATCAGCAGGGCGCCGTGCGAGGCCGAGGTCAGTTTCAGACCGTGGTTTTCGAAGCCGAAATAGAGGGTGATGCCTGCCAGTCCCAGCCCGCACATGGCCAGGTGGTCCCGGGCCGGAATGCGAATGGCGCCGAACCGGCCGCGGGTCAGTGGCCAAAGCATCAGGGCGCCGAACAGGTGGCGCAGGCAGGCCAGGGTCAGCGGCGGAATCTGCTGCACCGTCTGCCGGATGACGGCGTAGGAGATGCCCCAGACCAGAATGCAGAACAGGGCGAAGAGCAGGGGCGTACGGTTGCGGTTGTCGGCAAGGGGCATGAAAGTTACGAAAGCAGTGAGGGCAGCCTCCTGTCATGCCGGGAGGCTGCCTCCGTTGGATCCCGGGCCTGTCGGTTTTACAGCACCTGGCTGAGAAAGAGCCGGGTGCGCTCGTTTTGCGGCGCGCTGAAAATCTGATCAGGCGTGCCTTCCTCGACCAGCTTGCCGGCGTCCATGAACAGCACCCGGTCGGCCACCTCGCGGGCGAAGCCCATCTCGTGGGTGACCACGACCATGGTCATCCCTTCGCGGGCGAGCTGTTTCATGACGTCGAGCACCTCGCCGACCATCTCCGGGTCGAGGGCGCTGGTCGGCTCGTCGAAGAGCATGATCTTCGGGTCCATGGCCAGGGCGCGGGCGATGGCGACGCGCTGCTGCTGGCCGCCCGACAGCCGCGAGGGATATTCCTTCTCCTTTTCGGCGATGCCGACCTTGGCCAGCAGCTGCCGGGCCTTGGCTTCGGCTTCTTCCCGGCTGCGCTTGCGCACCACCCGTTGTGCCAGGGTGATGTTTTCCAGCACCGTCTTGTGCGGAAAGAGGTTGAACTGCTGAAAGACCATGCCGACCTCGCGCCGCACCTTGTTCAGGTCGGTCTTCTTGTCGGCCAGGTCGACGCCGTCGATGACGATGTGACCGTCATCGAAACTTTCCAGGCCGTTGAGGCAGCGCAGAAAGGTCGATTTTCCCGAGCCGGACGGGCCGATGATGACGACCACCTCGCCCTTGCCGATTTCGGCGCTGACGCCGTCGACGGCGCGGACCACCTGGCCGCGGCCGGTGAAGATTTTGGTGACGTTGCTTGCCTTAATCACTGACCGCGAGCCTCCGTTCCATGTAAAAGACCAGCTGCGACATCAGGGAGGTGACCACCAGGTACATGGCCGCGACCGTCAGCCAGATCTCGAAAGTGGCGAAGGTGCTGGTGATGATTTCACGCCCCGATTTGGTCAGGTCGGTGATGGCGATGACCGAGACCAGGGACGAATCCTTGATCAGGCTGATGAACTGGCCCGCCAGCGGCGGCAGGATGCGCTTGAAGGCCTGAGGCAGGATAATGTAGGCCATGGCCTGAAAGGCGTTCATCCCCAATGAGCGGGCGGCTTCCATCTGTCCCTTCGGAATCGACTGGATGCCGGCGCGGACGATCTCGGCGACGTAGGCTCCAGCGAAGATGGCCAGGGCGCCGATGCCGGCGACGTTGCGGCTGAGATTGAAGACGGTGCCGACGAAGAAATAGGCGATGAATATCTGCACCAGCAGCGGCGTGCCGCGGATGAATTCGACGTAGAGGGCGGCCAGGCCGCGCAGGGTGTAGTTGCGCGAGATGCGGGCCAGGCCGGTGAGCAGGCCGATGACCAGGGCGAGCGCGCTGGCGCAGCCCGACAGCCAGAGGGTGGTCCACAGGCCGGTGGTCAGCGGTCCGAAACGCCACTCGTGGACAAAGCCGAGGGCGTCGCCTTCGAACAGCTCCTCGCCCTCTTCCACCCTGAGGGTGTCGGCTTCGACCCGGGCCTCTTTCTTGTCGCCGGTCTCCGACACCAGGGTCAGGACGGCCATCCTGCCTTCGCTACGGATCTGCTCGACCCGTCCGTCGAAGGGGATGGTGATCGATTCTTCGCTCTCGTAGAAAAAGTACTGCGGTACCCGGTTCCAGCGCCAGGTGTAGTCGATACGGTTGACGGCCCCCCAGATGCCGGCCGCCATCCCGATCAGGATGACGGCCAGCAAGAGTTTCCAGGGCCACAGGGGTTTGGTGGTGGTCAATTCTGTCGGTCCTTCTGTCAGATTTGTCCGACCGGCGGGTTCATCCTGTTGCGTGTCCTCTGGCATGAACCCGCCGGCGCGGGATGTTGGTTACTGCAGGCCCTTCATCCAGGCGTCGTCTTCGAACCACTTGCGGTAGATCTTGTCGTAGGTTCCGTCGTTCTTCACCTGGTTGAGGAAGTTGTTCAGCCAGTTGATGAAGTCGTAATCGCCCTTGCGCACCGCCCAGGCCAGTGGCTCGTAGGTGAAGGGCTTGTCGAGGTGGACGATCTTGCCCTGGCCCCGCTGCACGAAGGCGGCGGCGTTGTAGGGCATGTCGTAGATGAAGGCGTCGATCTTGCCGTTGACCAGCTCGAGCACGCCTTCCTGCTCGGTTTCGTAGGAGATGTACTTGGCCTTGTGAATCATTCGTTTGGTCGCCTGCTCGCCGGTGGTGCCGAGCTTGGAGCCGACGGTGTATTTCGCATCGTTCAGGTCGCGGTACGACTTGACCTTGCCGGCGAGCTCCTTTCTCAGCAGGATGGTCTGACCGATGACGATGTAGGGGTTGGCGAAGTTGATCTTCATGTTCCGTTCCTGGGTCAGGGTCATGCCGGACATGATGATGTCGAATTTCTTGGTGATCAGGGCCGGAATGATGCCGTCCCAGGCGGTGGAGACCAGTTCCAGCTTCACGCCCATGGCCTTGGCCATGCGCTTGGCCATGTCGACGTCGAAGCCGACGATTTCGCCTTTCTTGTTAGTCAGTTCGAAGGGCATGTAGCCCGGCTCCATGCCGACGCGCAGGGTGCCGCGCTTTTGGATCTCGTCCAGGGTGCCGGCGACGGCGGCCAGAGGCAGGGCGAGCAGGCACAGGGTCAGGATGCCAGCGAGCAGACGTTTCATCTCGTTCCTCCTTTGCGGGTTTTCTGGTTTTCTTTCGGGTGATTTCAATCGGAATGTCGTCCGACCTGGGTTGTTCAGTAGGATTTCCCCTCGTCGAGCAGCTCGGCGATGATCATGCGGATGTCGCAGTGCGGGCACTTGGGCAGATCTTCGCAGGGCAGATAAACGATTTCAGTATAGCGGCATTTCGGACAGATGACCTGGATGGGTTCCTTTTCTCCGCGCTCCATATGTTTTATTCTCCGGCGGCGGTTTTGTTGGCAGTGGCAAACAGGGTTTTGACAATAGCAAAATCGCCTTATAGCACAGGCAGGCGGCAAGGGACAAAGGGTTTTTCATTCATGGCGCATGGACGGCAAGCGGGGGGGGGAGGATGCCCCGGACGATGGCGGAACTGCTTCTGGTCAGCGTGACCATCTTCTGGGGCGGCACCTTCCCCCCGGTCAAGATGGCTCTGGAGGATATCCCCGTGCTCGGCTTTCTCTGGATCCGCTTCGTCTTGGCCGCGGTACTGCTGGCGCGGATCGCCGGTTGTGGCTGGCGAAGCCTCGATCGCCAGGGGGGGGGGGGGAGTACGGCATCTTTCTCGGTGTGCTGCTCTTTCTTTCCTGTCTCTTTCAGACCCTGGGACTGGAGCGGACCAGTTCGAGCAACACCGGCTTTCTGACCGGCATCAACGTCATCTGGGTGCCGCTTCTGCCGGCCCGCTGCTGAAGAAGCCGCCGGCGGCCGCTTCCCGCATCGGAGTCGTTCTGGTGCTGCTCGGCCTGCTGCTGCTCACCTGGCAGTGGCCCTGGCGGCTCAATCCGGGAGATGGGCTGGTGGTTGTCGCCTCCTTCTTTATCGCCTTTCATCTGCTGGGGCTTGATGCCTGGACGGCGAATTACGACGGACGGGCCCTGGCCTGTGTGCAGATCGCGACCATGGCCGTGCTCGGCCTTGGCGGCAGCCTGGCCTTCGAGCAGGTCAGCTGGCCAGCTCGCTGGACCGGGGCGTTGGTTGTGGCACTTCTCGTCTGCTCGGTTTTGCTACTGTTTACGCTTTCTGGATCATGACCTCCTGCCAGCGTCTGACCACGCCGACCACGGCGGCGCTGTATCTATACTCTCGAACCGGTCTGGGCGGCGCTGGCCTCCATGTGGCTGTTGCAGGAGAGGCTGTTGCCGGTCAACTGGGCGGGGGGATTTCTGATTGTCGCCGGCATGGTGATCGCCGAGCTGGTGCCTCTCTGGCTGCGACGGTGGCAGCGGGCGGCTGTCGCCGGTCGATCCGGCCGAGTTTCGCCGTATTTGGCGGCTGTTGGCCGACTTCGGGCGGCAAATGCCTTGGTTTGGTGGGATTAAAAAGATTTTTGCTCGAATTGTGCGCTTTTGCCTTGACGTGCCGGGAGCTTTTTTCTTATACGGTTAAAACTGTGTCCCATTGTCTGCCCACGTGGAAAACTTGTTGACAGAGGAGGAGAACTGATGCGTCACGTAAAACTGATTTTTGCTGCCCTGCTGGCAGCCACCTTGGCCGTTCCGGCCTTTGCCGCCGACACCTTCAAGATCGGCGTCGCCGGTCCGCACACCGGTGACCTGGCACCCTACGGCATTCCGACCAAGGAAGCGGCGATGATGCTCGCCGAGCAGGTCAACGCTGCCGGCGGCCTTCTTGGCAAGAAGGTCGAGGTGATTCCGATGGACGATCAGTGCAAGCCCGAGATCGCCACCAACGCCGCAACCAAGCTGGTGTCGGAGGGAGCCCGGATCGTCATCGGCCATGTCTGCTCCGGCGCCACCAAGGCTGCCCTCGGCATCTACAAGGAAGCCAAGGTCATCGCCATCTCGCCTTCGGCCACCAACCCGCCCCTGACCCAGAGCGGCGACTACCCCAACTTCTATCGCACCATCGCCTCCGACGACATGCAGGGCAAGCTGGCCGCCGACTTCGTTACCGGCAAGCTCGGCGCCAAGCGGATCGCCATCATTCACGACAAGGGCGATTACGGCAAGGGCTTCGCCGACTTCGCCAAGAAGTTCATCGAGGAAGGTGGCAAGGCGGAAGTCGTCATGTATGAAGGCATCACCCCGGGCGCCATGGACTATTCGGCGGTGATCCAGAAGGTGCGTCGGGTCAAGGCCGACGCCGTGATCTTCGGCGGTTACCATCCGGAGGCCTCCAAGCTGGTTGCCCAGCTGAAAAAGAAGCGGGTCAAGGCCGCTTTCGTCGGTCCTGACGGCATCAAGGGCGACGGTTTTCTCGAGATCGCCGGCAAGAAGGCCGAGGGCGTCTACGCCACCGGTCCGATGGACGTGACCAAGTACGAAGAGAACAAGAAGGCCCGTGCCGCCTATGTCAAGAAATACGGCAAGGAGCCGGGAACCTTCTTCGATCAGGGCTATGCCGCCATGCAGGCTGCCCTGGCCGCCATCAAGGCTGCCGGTGGTACCGATTACGCGGCGCTGGAGAAGGCTCTGCGCAACAACTATGTCGACACCGCGGTCGGCAGGATCAAGTTTGACGCCAAGGGGGATGCCGAAGGTGTCGGCTTCTCCGTCTACCAGGTTCAGAACGGCAAGTTCGTCGAACTCTGATTCCGGCCGACAGGTCTGAAACGAGCGGGGGACAGGCGCTGCCTGTCCCCCGTCCTTTTGCCTTGCGGAGATTAAAATCCGCAAGTTAAGGTGACGTCGGACTTATGGACTATTTTCTCGAACTGCTCTGCAGCGGCCTGACCAGGGGGAGCATCTACGCGCTCATCGCCCTGGGCTATACCATGGTCTACGGCATCATCCAGCTGATCAACTTCGCCCACGGCGAGATCTACATGATCGGTGCCTTTGTCGCCCTGATTGTCTCCGGGGTGCTGACCATCTACGGCTTTTCCGGGTTTTCCATTCTCGTACTGGCCGGCCTGATCGCCATGATCTATGCCGCCGCCTACGGCTACACCCTGGAAAAGATCGCCTACCAGCCCCTGCGCAACGCACCGCGGCTGTCCCCTCTGATCAGTGCCATCGGGGCCTCGCTCTTTCTGCAGAATTATGTTCTGCTGGCCCAGACCCCCGACTTTCTTCCCTTCCCCGAGCTGATCCCCGAGTTCGCCTTCATGGAGCCGGTCGCGCATATCATGGGATCGTCCGAGCTGGTGATTCTGGTGACCAGCGCCATCTCGATGGTGGTGCTGACGCTGCTGATCAAGTACACCCGGATCGGCAAGGCGATGCGTGCCACCCAGCAGGACATGGTCATGGCCCGGCTGGTCGGCATCAATGTCGACCGGGTGATCTCGGTGACCTTCATCATCGGTTCGGTCCTGGCGGCCATCGGCGGCGTGCTGGTCGGCAGCTACATCGGGCAGATCAACTTCTACATCGGCTTCATGGCCGGGGTGAAGGCGTTCACTGCGGCCGTTCTGGGCGGAATCGGCAACATTCCCGGCGCCGCTCTCGGCGGTCTGGTTCTCGGCCTGGCCGAATCGATGGCCGCCGGCTACATTTCGAGCGCCTACGAGGATGTCTTCGCCTTCGGGGTTCTGGTGCTGATTCTCATCCTCCGCCCCGCCGGTCTGCTCGGCAAGGCGGTCAAGCAGAAGGTCTAGGGGAGGGTGCGCAAGATGTTCAATGTGCTTAAACGTTCGGTTCTGGTCGCGCTCTGGTTCGTGTTTCTGACCTTCCCGCTGATGGTGGTCAAGGTCAATACCCTGAAGAACATCGTCGAGTGGCGCTGGCTCAACATGCTCTGGGTCTTCATCGTTGCTTTCTTTCTGCATCTGTTCTGGCGCTGGGCCCTGGACAAGCGCCAGCTGCGCAGCAAGAAGGCGGAGCTTGAGGACGAGGGCCTGATGGCTCCGACCTTGGGGCAGCGCATCCTGCAGGATCCCAGGCTCTACCGGCCGCTGCTCGGCGTTCTGGCCGCTGTCGCCATTCTTTTTCCCTGGATTCTCGACGTCTACCAGGTCAACATCATGGTGCTGGCGCTGATCTTCGTCGTGCTCGGCCTCGGCCTGAACATCACCGTCGGTCTGGCCGGCCTGCTCGACCTCGGTTATGTCGCCTTCTTCGCCGTCGGTGCCTACTCCTACGCCCTGATCCACCAGCACTTTCCAGTCCTGGGCTTCTGGGCCTGCCTGCCCATCGGCGGCCTGATCGGCGCCCTGTTCGGCGTCGTGCTCGGCTTCCCCATCCTGCGACTGCGCGGCGACTATCTGGCCATCGTCACCCTCGGTTTCGGCTCGATCGCCAAGATCGTCATCGAGAACTGGGAAGAGGTGACCAACGGCGCCAAGGGGATCGCCAACATCCCCCGTCCCGGCTTCTTCGGCATGGAGATGAGCATCGGCGCCGCCACCACCTACACCTACTACCTGATGATCCTGATGGTGATCTTCACCATCTTCGTCACCAACCGGCTGAAGGACTCCCGTATCGGCCGGGCCTGGATGGCCCTGCGCGAGGACGAGATCGCCTGCGTCGCCATGGGTGTCGACATGGCGCGCACCAAGCTGTCAGCCTATGCCCTCGGGGCCTTCTGGGCGGGGGCGGTCGGTGTCATTTTCGCCGCCCGCAACACCTACATCAATCCGAACAGCTTTACCTTCATGGAATCGGCGATCGTCCTTTCCATCGTCGTCCTCGGCGGCATGGGGTCAATCGTCGGGGTGATCATCGCCGCCCTGATTCTGATCCTGATGCCGGAGTATCTGCGCGCTTTTGCCGATTACCGGATGCTGGTCTTCGGCGCGGTGATGGTGCTGATGATGATCTTCCGGCCCCAGGGGCTGATCGCCAATGTCCGCAAAACCTATGCTCACCGCAGGCCCGCGGCGGAGGAGAACAATGGCTGAAGCTGCTGCCAAACTGCTTGAAGTGCGGGAGTTGACCATGGATTTCGGCGGTCTGCGCGCCGTCGACAGTGTCACCCTCGAAGTCTGCGAAAACGAGATCGTCGCCCTGATCGGCCCCAACGGTGCCGGCAAGACGACCTTCTTCAACTGTGTCACCGGCATCTACAAGCCGACCCGTGGCGAGATTCTGGTTCATCCGCCGAACGGCCAGTCCCGCAAGATCAACGGCATGAAGCCGAACCGGGTTACCGAGATCGGCATGGCCCGGACCTTCCAGAACATCCGCCTGTTCCAGAACATGACGGTGCTGGAAAACGTCATGATCGGCCGGCACTGCCGCACCAATACCAGCATCCTCGGCGCCATCCTGCGCAGTCCGAAGGTGCTGGGGGAGGAGCGGGAGACGGTCGAGAAGGGCTACAGCCTGCTGGAGAAGGTCGGCCTGGCCGATGTCGCCGACGAATTCGCCAAGAACCTCCCTTACGGGGCCCAGCGGCGGCTGGAGATCGCTCGCGCCATGGCCACCGATCCCTTCCTGCTGCTGCTCGACGAACCGGCGGCGGGCATGAATCCGCAGGAAACCAAGGAGCTGGACGAGCTTATCGTGCGCATCGGCAAGGAGGAAGGCATCGCCATCCTGCTGATCGAGCACGACATGAAACTGGTCATGAACATCTCCGAACGGATCTACGTCATGGAGTACGGCAAGAAGATCGCCCAGGGGTCGCCGCAGGAAATCAGGACCAATCCGAAGGTGATCGAGGCCTACCTCGGTGAGGGAGGTGACGATGCTTAAGGTCAATTCGATCAATACCTTCTACGGCAATATCCAGGCTCTCAAGGGGGTCAGTCTCGAAGTGCACGAAGGGGAGATCGTCACCCTGATCGGCGCCAACGGTGCCGGCAAGACGACTACCCTGATGTCCCTGTGCGGTATCGTGCCGCCCCGTTCCGGCGAGATTCTCTTCCAGGGCAAGCCGATCCACGGCCTGCCGGGGGACAAGATCGTCGAGCTGGGCGTCATCCAGGTGCCTGAGGGGCGAAGGATCTTTCCCAACATGACCGTGCTCGAGAACCTGGAGATGGGCGCCTACCTGCGCAAGAACAAGCTGCTGATCAAGCAGGACCTGAACATGGTGATGGATCTCTTCCCCATCCTCGCCCAGCGCCGCAATCAGTTGGGCGGCACCCTGTCCGGTGGCGAGCAGCAGATGCTGGCCATCTCCCGAGCCCTGATGGCCCGCCCCCGCCTGCTGCTGCTGGACGAGCCATCGCTGGGTCTGGCGCCGATCATTATCCAGCAGATTTTCGACATCATCCGCAAGATCAACCGCGAGAACAACACTACCATCTTTCTGGTCGAGCAGAACGCCAATCAGGCGCTGAAGCTCGCCCACCGGGGCTATGTCATGGAGAACGGCCGCATCACCCTGGCCGATTCCGCCGCCAACCTGCTGACCAACGAAGAAGTCAAGACCGCCTACCTCGGTATCTGATCGCTCTTTTGTCCGGCCGCCGGAACCGTAATGCGGTTCCGGCGGTTTTCCTTTCGGTAGTGTTTCTGTCCTTCCCGCAAATCGATGGTAAACTCAAAAAGTTCCCCTTGATACTCGTGCGGAAAGGGACATGTCCTCGATTTCGCTGAATAACCGGTTAATCGGTTGCGACTCGGACTCGGTCTGATGCTGCTGCCGCTGCTGGTTGCCGTTGGGGTCGGATTCTATGCTCTGCAGCAGATGTCCAGCGCCATGGATTTCGTGGCCGGCGAGGCCATCGACCAGATCGCTCCCGTCAACCGCCTGCAACAGCAGGTTCACGCCCTGATCGACGAGTTTCGGTTTCATCACCGGCCGGTCGAGACAGTTCTGTCTCGGGAGGTGAGGAAAGTCATTGGCGGCCAGTACCGGCAACTGCTGACAGTGGATTTTTCAAGTGCCGGCGAGTACCAGGCCATGGAGAATTCTCACCGGGACTGGCAACAGGCGATCGCGTTTTTGGCCTACGACGATGCCGGGGAAGATGCCCTTCGCGAAAGGCTGCTGCGGCATCTCGAGGCGGCGGAACGGAAGTTGGTCAGGGTGCGCCAGATGGCACTGGCCGAAATGGTGGTTCTGCGCGGCCGGATTCTCAAGGACCGGGAAGCGACTCTCGGCTTTCTGACGGCCGTACTGCTGCTTGCCCTCAGCCTGTCGCTGATGATCGGAGCCTGGCTTTCGCGATCGGTTCTGGAGCCGGTCAGGTCCCTGAAGGAAGGGGCGCGACTGCTGGGCGAGGGCGAACTGTCGGCCCGTGTGGCCGAGGTGGGGCATGACGAGCTTGCCGACCTGGCCCGCACCTTCAACCTGATGGCCCAGAAGCTGGAAAAGAGTCATCAGGAACTGGCCAGCCTCTCCGCCGTCGACTATCTGACCGGTTTGAACAACGTTCGCGAATTCTATCGCCTTTTCCACGAGGAAACCCGTCGTGCCGAGCGCTACGGGCATGCTTTTTCGCTGTTGATTCTCGACATTGACCGCTTCAAGGAAATCAACGACACCTTCGGTCATCAGCTCGGGGACTACGTGCTGCAGGAAGTGGCCCGAAGGTTGCGCGAACTGGTACGCATCAACGATCACGCGGCACGCATCGGCGGCGACGAGTTCACCATCCTGCTGCCGGAAACCGACGGCGAGGAGGCCGCAGAGCTGGCGGAGAGGATTCGGGAGTTCTTTTCCGGGCACGCCATCGCCCTGTTCGATCACCCCGAATCGGCCATTCGCATTACCGTCAGTATCGGGCTGGCGACTTTCCCCCGGGACGCCAGGGATGCCAACAGCCTGTTCGCCCGCGCCGACGCGGCCCTTTACCGGGCCAAGGAAGGCGGACGCAACCTTATGGTTACGGCCGCTGCCCACGACGGCGGTAACCATGACCGCGTCGGGCGGGAAAGACGGGGTTCGGTGACCTGGACTCGTCGGTCATCCGTATGAGTTCGCGGATTCGGGTAAAGTTTGCACCCGTCCCTGTCGAGATGGTGGATAGCCCGTTTTTCGGAATGACTTTCCCGGAGGAGTTACCATGAGCGCTGAACGTCGCCATCCCACCGAACGTTACTGTCCCCGGTTTGGACAGCTGGCCGTCAAGATGGGGTTCGTCACCCCGGAGCAGCTCAAGCAGGCCTTGAGCGAACAGGTCGACGACAACCTCGGCGAGCGGCCGCACCGCATTCTCGGTACCATCTTCTTCGAGCACGGCTGGATGACTCCGAAACAGATCGAGGAGGTTCTCAACGTCATGTTCGATCAACTCAAAAAGGAAGAAGGACTCTGACTCCGAATGCCGGCTGGTGGTATATTTCGGATTTATTGGCTTTTTTTTATTGTCAACTTCAGGTAAAGTTTCAAATGTGACAGGGGGGTTGTCGGGCCTGCCTGGCACGTCCGCCGGATGGGTGGACATGGTTGACGGTTCAGGCGCTTTGCTGAGCCGTCGGCATTGACCGGAGAGGCGGTTGCGATGTCGGTGTGAGTGATTGATGGCAAGGCAGGCGAAGCTACGAAGTATTCTTCTCTGGAGGTTTCTTTTTCTGTCGTTGCTCCCCGTCCTTTTGCTGGGGGGAGTGACCCTGACTCTCGTTGACCGGGAAACCCGGGCCAACCTCGAATCGAAAAACTTTCTGCTGGCCAACGCCGTCGCCCGGGAAATCGGCGAATCCCTGCGCGAGCCCCAGTCTGTTCTGCGGCAGCTGGCAGCCATTCTGGTGCTCTACTTTTCCGACGAGGAGGATAGCACCAGCCTTTTGCTCGACAGCGCGGTGCGCAATTCCGACTATTTCGATTCGATTCTTCTTCTCGACCATCGTGGCCGGGTGCTGCATGTCGGCCTGCCGGAAAATCTTCGCAAGCTGCGCCGGAACTATCTCGGCCTCGATCTGGCGGAGATGCCGTTTTTCGCCAGAGCCCTGCGCGGCAACGACGTCTACTGGAGCGACCTGTTCATTTCGCCGGTTTCCGGCGAGCAGGAACTGTTGCTGGTCTTTCCCTTCAGCGACCTGGTTCTGGCCGGCAGCCTCAACCGTGAATTCCTGAGACGGCTGCAGGATGTCGGCAGCAACAGGTCCGGTCTTGGGTTGGCCCTGGTCGATCGTACCGGCCGGCTGATCATGCAGTCGGGAAAGGATGCCGCTGACCAGGGCAAGACGCTGCGCCACCTGCTGCCGGTGCGGGAGGGACTGGCCGGGAATACCGGCACCTGGACCTTTGATTGGCATGGGCGCGAGACTCTCGGTAGTCTTGCCCGGGTTCCCGGAGCTGGCTGGATGGTTCTCATAAACCAGGATCTGGCCGGCGCCTACGCCGCCGCCCGGCATCTGCAGGTATCGGTGGCTGTCGGGCTCTGTTTCGCCGTTCTGCTGGCTTTGCTGGTAGCCATCACTTTCAGCCGGCGGCTGGTCAGGCCCCTGCAGGATCTGTCGGCACAGATCGGCGACATCGCGGCCGGCAACTACCAGGTGGGTCTGGCGACCCAGCCCTATGCCGAAATCGAGGAACTGGCGGCGAGCGTGCGCGGCATGGCCGCCGAGATCTGTCTGCGCGAGGAAGATCTGCGCCAGAGCCGCGAGCACTATCTGCGACTCTTCAACAGCGGACGCGATGCCATTCTGGTGACCAGTCTTGACGAAAAAGGATTGCCGGACCGGCTCTTCGAGGCCAACGAGATCGCCTGTCTCTCCCTGGGGCTCGATCGCGAAACCCTGCTCGAGGCGCGCTTTCGTGATATCTGCCCCGATCTTTTCGAACCGGCCGACAAGGCTGTCGAACTCTTCTCGCGCGGCCTGAAGGACGGCCACCTGCTGTTCGAGGCCGATATCAGAACGGCGCTCGGCAAACAGCTCCCCCATGAATTCAACATCAGTTTCTACCGTCAGGAAGGGGAGCCGGTTGCCTTTATCGTCGCCCGCGACATCACCGACCGGCGCATGGCTGAAACGGCCCTGCGGCAGAGCGAGCAGCAGCATCGGCTGCTGTCACGGCAGTTCCAGGCCCTGTTCGACGCCATTCCGGATGGCCTGTTGGTGTTCAACCGGGAGCTGAAGGTGTCCTGGGCCAACCGGGCGTCCGGAGATCTGTACGGCCGGCCGCCGGAAGAGATCCTTGGCTGCAGCACTGAAGATCTGCACGGTTTTCTCGGGGTTGACATCCGGCACTGTGTGGTGTCCGACGCCATGCGCGGTGGGCAGCCGGAGCGTATCGAAATGGATCTGCCGGACGGAAGGATCCTTGAAACCCGGGCCATTCCCATTTTCGACGACCGGAAAAGGGTCGACCGGGTCATCAAGTTTATCCGCGATGTCACCGAGCAGGTACGCAGCCATCGTGATTCGATCCGTACCGGCCAGCTGGCCGCCATCGGCGAGCTGGCCGCCGGGGTGGCGCATGAAATCAACAATCCGATCAACGGCATCATCAATTACGCCCAGATCATGGTCAACCATGCCCGCGCCGGCGGCGATTCGACAGAGCTGCCGGAACGCATCATCAAGGAAGGGAACCGCATCGCCGGTATCGTCAGCAGCCTGTTGAGTTTTTCTCGCAACCGGCAGGAGGCGATCCGTGCGGTGTATCTGCATGAGGTGGTCAACGATGCGTTGACCCTGATGAAGGCGCAGCTGCGCAAGGATGGCATCCGGGTCGACATCGCTCTGGACGACGACCTGCCGCCGGTGGCCGGCCGCTACCAGCAGCTCGAACAGGTGCTGATCAACCTGCTCAGCAATGCCAGACACGCCCTGAACGAAAAATACCCGGAATATTCGGAAGACAAGTGTCTGCGGATTTCGGCCGAGGTAGCGGGGGACGGCCGGGTTCGGCTGATCGTGCACGACCGGGGACCGGGCATACCCGAACACCTGCTGGAGCGGATTCTCGATCCCTTCTTCACCACCAAGCCGGCCGGTGTCGGAACCGGCCTCGGACTTTCGATTACGCACGACATCGTTCGCGATCATGACGGCAGCATCGACATCGACAGCGTTCCGGGCGAATACACAAGGGTGATCGTGACTCTGCCTGTCTACGTGGAGATGGCGGGTGAGGCCGCTGCTTCCGTTCTCTGACCCCTGCTTTTGCAGCCGGCTAGCGCAGCTGTTTGCCGGTGGTGGCCATGGTCAGTTTGCCGTGAACCACGCCCTTGGTGCCGATCAGCTCGTCGGCCAGTTTCTTCACCTTGCTGCCGGAGCCGCGCGCCACCACCACTTCGAGGCAGTGGTGGGCGTCGAGGTGCACATGCAGGGCCGAAATGATGGCGTCGTGGTGTGAATGCTGGTGTTCGGTCAGCTTGTCCGCCAGGTCGCGGGTATGATGGTCGTAGACCAGGGTAATGGTGCCGACGGTTTCCCGGTCTCCCTCCTGCCATTCGTCTTCGACCAGCGAGTTGCGGATGAGATCGCGGATGGCCTCGGACCTGTTGGCGTAGCCCTTGCGGGCGATGAGGCGGTCGAACTGGTCGAGCAGGTCCTGGTCGATAGAAATCCCGAAACGTGTCAGTGATGGCATGGCTGCTCCCGGTCACAAGTGAATAACTGTTCGTCTCCTAGCACAGCCTTTCGCGAAGGGTCAAGAATCTTGCCTTCTTAGCGATTTTAATCCCCGCCTTGTCCACAGCTTTTGCACACGGTTTTTCACAAGATGTTGGGTTGGTGGCCCCCAAAAAGGTCCAGATGTTGTGTTTTTTTCTCCTTGACTCAGCCTTGGGCTGTGCTAGATTGATCGCATGCTGATTGAGTCCGGGGAGGGAGCGGCGATGATCGAGTTCATTCGCAAGCGCGACGGGAGGCTGAGTAGTTTCGAACCCGAGAAGATCGCCGAGGCGATCCGCAAGGCGGTCAAGGCGGTCGGCGGCACCGACATGGAGAAGCCCGACGCCATCGCCCGCCAGGTCGTCGGTATCCTCGAGGTCATCTACAAGGATGGCCGCATCCCCACCGTCGAAAATGTCCAGGACCTGGTCGAGAAGTGCCTGATCGAGAACGGGCATGCCAAGGTGGCCAAGGCCTACATCCTCTACCGGCAGCAGCACGCCGCCCTGCGCCGCACCCAGCAGTTCATGCAGGAGGCGGTCGAGGCGGTCGATTCCTATCTCACCCAGGAAGACTGGCGGGTCAACGAAAACGCCAACATGGGCTATTCGTTGCAAGGGCTGAACAACCATATCGCCGCCAACATCACCAGCAACTACTGGCTGCACAAGATCTACCCATCCTACATCGCCGAAGCCCATCGCGAGGGGGACTTCCACATTCACGACCTCGGCATGTTGTCGGTCTACTGCTGCGGCTGGGATCTGCGCGACCTGCTGCTCAAGGGGTTCACCGGCGCCTACGGCAAGGTGCAGAGCGCGCCGGCCAAGCACTTTCGCACCGCTTTGGGGCAGGTGGTCAACTTCTTCTACACTCTGCAGGGGGAGGCCGCAGGCGCCCAGGCCTTCGCCAGCTTCGACACCCTGCTCGCACCTTTCATCCGTTACGACGGCCTCGGCTACGCCGAAGTCAGGCAGGCGATGCAGGAGTTCATCTTCAACATGAACGTGCCGACCCGGGTCGGTTTCCAGACGCCTTTCACCAACATCACCCTCGATCTGACGCCGCCGCGCGGGCTGGGGGCCGAAGGGGTGATCATCGGCGGTGAAATCCGGAACGAGACCTACAGCGACTTCCAGGCGGAGATGGACCTGTTCAACCGGGCTTTCTGCGAGGTAATGATGGAAGGGGACGCTTCCGGGCGTATCTTTTCCTTCCCCATTCCGACCTACAACATCACCCGTGGCATCGACTGGGAGAGCGACCGGTTGCGTCCGGTGTGGGAGATGACCGCCAAGTACGGCATCCCCTATTTCTCCAACTTCATCAATTCCGACATGGATCCGGAAGACGCCCGATCCATGTGTTGCCGGCTGCGCCTCGACAACCGGGAACTGCGTCGCCGGGGCGGCGGGCTGTTCGGCTCCAATCCGCTGACCGGGTCGATCGGCGTGGTGACCATCAACCTGCCGCGGGCGGCCTATCGGGCCGAAAGCATGACCGACTTTTTCGAGCGGATTTCCGAGCTGATGCGCTTTGCCTACGAGTCTCTGGAAATCAAGCGCAAACAGCTCGAACGCTTTACCTGCGACGGTCTCTATCCCTACAGCCGGTTCTACCTTTCGGGCATACACGAGCGCAGTGGTCGCTACTGGGACAACCATTTCTCCACCATCGGCCTGATCGGCATGAACGAGGCCAGCCTCAATCTGCTCGGCGTCGGCATCGATTGTGACGAGGGCCGAAGCTTCGCCCGTGCCACGCTCGAGTTCATGCGCCGCCAGCTCGAGGGCTTCCAGGAGGAGAGCGGCCATCTCTACAATCTCGAGGCGACGCCGGCCGAGGGAACGAGCTACCGGCTGGCGCGGCTCGACCGGGAACGGTTCCCCGATATCCGCACCTCCGGCACCGAGCAGCCCTACTACACCAACTCGAGCCAGCTGCCCGTCGGCGCCACCGATGACATTTTTGAGGCGCTCAGGCATCAGGACGAGTTGCAAACTCTCTACACCGGCGGCACGGTCTTTCACGGTTTTCTCGGCGAGCGGCTCGAGGACTGGCGCAGTGCCCGGTTGCTGGTCAAAAGGATCAGCGAGAATTTTCATCTGCCCTACTTTACCATCAGTCCGACTTTTACCATCTGTCCCGAGCACGGCTATATCGCCGGCGAACATTTTTCCTGTCCCTACCACAAGCAGGAGGGGGCGGCGGCCTGAACGTCAATGCCGGGAGAAACGACCATGTTCGATTGGCAGGGACTTTACTGGAGTGCGGTTGCCGGCGACCAGGCCAGGGCGGCGGCCGCGACCGAAAAAAGAGGAGGGTGTCATGGCGACCAAGTGCGACGCGAAAACCGAGGTCTATTCGAGAGTCTGTGGATTTTTCCGTCCGGTGCAGCAGTGGAACCGGGGGAAGAAGGAAGAGTTCAGAGACCGCACCGAATTTCTGATTTCCCGTAAAGAGAACGGCTGATTTCAGTGGTCCGTCCGATTGCCGAAAAGCGTCCTGACGCGGGCCTTCGCCGCCCGGCGTGATCGGTTTCGGCAACCGGCGGGACGGATGCAGGATTCTGGCATGGCCATCAAGGGCTTCCAGGGGACCAGTCTCCTCGACTTTCCGGGGAAGATCGCGTCCCTCGTTTTTTTCTCTGGCTGCAATCTGACCTGCCCCTTTTGCCACAATCCTTCGCTTCTGGCCGAGGATGCGGATCTGCCCGATCTTCCCCTCGAGTTGGTGGTGGATGAACTGGCGGAGCGGCAGGATTTTATCGATGGGGTGGTGCTGACCGGCGGTGAACCGACCCTGGCGCCGGAACTGGATGTGTTGGTGCGCCAGATCCACGATATGGGGCTGCAGGTCAAGCTCGACACCAACGGGCTTGCTCCCCGCGTGGTCGAACGGATGCTGCGGGAAAACCTGGTCGACTATGTCGCCCTCGACCTGAAGACGGCGCCGCGGCGTTACGGGGAGCTGCATCGGGGGCCGGTCAGCATGGCGGCCCTGCAGCGCACGGTCGGGCTGTTGCTGGCGGCCGATGTCGATTGCGAATTTCGCACCACCTGCGTTCCCGGTTTTGTCGATGTCGGGGATATCCGCCAGATCGGCGAGCTGATCCGCGGCGCCGGCCTCTGGGTGCTGCAGCAGTTCTCGCCGCAGGTCACTCTTGACCCCGGCCTGGCCGACCTTGAACCCTACTCCGAGGAGAAGTTGCGGGAGCTGGCTTCCCTGGCGGCAGGGTATGTCGAAAGGGTCGAGTTGCGAGGACTTCGCTGACAGTCTGCAGCGGACGGGTTCTCTGGCTGTGTTACCCTCACAGGTTGCTAAATTTCAGATGTTTTGCTCCGAGCCTTGTCGAACTGACCCTGCTGCTTCTCTCCGGTTCGTCCCCTCTGCGGCTCAGCGTTGAAAACGCCTTTACCCTGTCAGGTATCCTGGTGGCGAACCGACCTTTTTGGGGGAGGGCTAGGCCGAAATGGAAAGGCCGTCGGCAGATGCCGACGGCCTTGGCGTTTTTAGGGGGCGGATGGTATTCAGAACTGCAGCCAGAGGATGAAGGAATAGCTCATGACCAGAAAGACACTGCCGGCCAGTGCGTAAAGCAGATAGTCGAAGAAGTTGCTGTTTTTGGGAAACTGCGCCATGGGTATTGTCCTCCCTTGTCCTTCCGGTGATGAACGGACTGGGTAGATAGCAACAAGGATGCCAGCCGTTGGGCGGTGGTGGACGTTTTGCCGGCCGGCGGAAAAACACTGCAATTACAGCTATTTTTTTCTTCGTGGACAACCGCCCCGGCCTCCGGCTGGAAATGGAACGGCCAAATGGCGCAACCGGCAGGTCAATTCCCTTTCAGCTTGTGGCAGAAGAGGCAGCGGAACTTCGGCGGATGATCCTTGGGAAAGGGGATCTGTTTTTCGTTGTGGCATTCGCCGCAGAATTTTTCGCCGGCCTTTTTTCCCTGCTCGCGGATGATGGGGTAGAAACGGGCGTGAATTTCGTCATTCGGCACCCGGCTGGTCTTTTCTTCACCGGAAATGAGAATGAAAATGGTCAGAATGACGACGATCAGGGCGATGAAGAGACCATCACTTTTCTTGAAGGCCATGGAATGACTCCCTTGAGACGAATCAGTCAGTTGCGGTTCATTGGTTTCTGTCGAGTCCGGTGAGAAAATCCTTCAGCCGGAGTCTGCTGCACAGGTCGAGAGGGCCGGTGGCCTGACAGTCGAGGACCAGCAGTGGCAGTTCGGTCTGTTGCCTGAGCAGGATTTCCGTGATGCCACTGGCCGGTCGGTTGCCTGTCCGGATGAAAACCAGGCCGTCGACGTTCCTTTCGCGAGCAGTCTCCAGGCTTTTATGCAGGCGCGCGGGAACGTCGTAGGGGAGGTCGAAAGCGAGATACTGCTCCACCAGGGAATCGGCTCGGTGCGGCATGCCGATCTGGTGCGGGATTTCGTGGTAGACGACCCGGGCGTCGAACTCCTCGATGGTCAGAAACAGGTCGTTCCACAACGGAACGTCACCGAGACAGGCGATGCGCCGGCTGCGGGATTTGGGCTGGTTCCGTTCAGCCCGGTCGATGAAACGGTCGAGTTCGGCAGCGAAGCTTTCCGGATCCCCCCTCATGTCGCTGGCCGCCAGCTGCAGACTGAAACTTTCCTGGCTGGAGATTTTTTCGTCCTGCCAGCAGAGACGGTCGATCCGGTGCAATTGGTCACGGATGTCTGCGAGACGGTGATGGACCCGATCGATGTCGACCGGCGCGGCGTCGAAATGCCGGGCCAGCTTCTTGATTTCGAGGGCCAGGGTTTCGCGGCAGCGATCGAGGGGGTAGTAAAAGAAAATGATCCGTACGTCGTGTTGCTGCAACAGGGTGGCCAGCTCCCGGACCGGCCGATCGCCGGTCACGGCGATGACGACTTCCCGGATGCCGTGGCGCAGGATGGTTCCGTACAGCCCCTTTTCGATGATGGAGGCGTCTTCCGCAAAACCGGCCTGGGCCGCTTCGTCAAGGACCCCGGCCGGATCGGTCTCCTGCAAAAAGAGCTGCAGCAGGTCGACCGGCTGTCTTTCGGCGGCGATGAGAATTTCGAGGGGAATGGGAGCGGTCAGGCCGGTCATGGCGAATCTCCGGTGGGCATCTCAGTCGGAGCGGATGAACAGCAGGTAGATGACGATGCCGATGATGACGACGCCACCGCCGATGAAGACCAGCAGGGTGGGGTTGCCGGAGCCACCGAGTTCCGTCCCTCTCTGCAGGGTGTAGGAAAGGAGCCAGACGAATCCGGTCAGGCCGAAAACGATGCCGAGAAACCCGTACCAGCGCTTGAACAGGCAGACGGCGCCGATAACGGCGACGGCACCGAGAAAGGCGGGATTTTTGACCAGCTCCTCCAGTCTGAGATCCTGCAGAATGGCCAGCAGGTGCTCGGTCTGCAGGTTTTCGAGCAGATCCATCAGGGCCTTCATTGGGCATTCCCTCCATACGATAGGGCGGCCACAGCAAAATACATGTCATGTTAAAGCATCGTTACCGGCCTCGCAAGGGGGACGTCCCCAAATCCCCCCATATAGGGATTCGGCTGCCGTTACAGGTGCATCTGCGTCTGTCCCGGCACCCTCGGTTCGCGAAACAGGTGGTGGATTTGGGGACGTGGGGGCTTGCTTGACATTTACCCGTCTGTTAACTAGCATCGAACGCGATTCTAACCCCTTCAGGAAAGGGCGTTTTTTCGTCCAGAGGTACTGATGCCACATCGCCCCATCGGGATATTCGACTCCGGAATCGGCGGCCTGACGGTGCTGCGGGCGGCTTTGCGCCGACTGCCCGGCGAATCCTTTGTCTATCTTGGAGATACCGCCCGTGTTCCCTACGGAACCAAGGGGGCGGACACGGTCATCCGCTATGCCGAACAGGCGGCTGCCTTTCTGGTTTCCCACGGCGTCAAGATGCTGGTGGTAGCCTGCAACACAGCTTCGGCGGTCGCCCTGCCGCATCTTGCCAGGCGGTTCCGGTTGCCGGTTGTCGGGGTCATTGAGCCAGGCGCGCGGCAGGCCTGCCGGCAATCCCGCACCGGCGCCATCGGCGTTATTGGCACTGAAGGAACGGTTGGCAGTGGGGCCTATGACCGGGCGATTCTGCGCCTGCGGCCGGACGCCAGAGTGCTGTCCGCTGCCTGCCCGCTTTTCGTCCCGCTGACCGAGGAGGGCTGGTCGGGACATCCCGTGGCCGATATCTGTGCCCGGGAGTATCTCGCTCCGCTGCAGGAAGCCGGCATCGATTCGCTGGTGCTCGGCTGTACCCATTATCCCCTGCTCAAGCCGGTTCTGAAGCGGATTCTCGGCGACGGAATCATTCTGGTCGACTCGGCCGAGGCGACCGCTGACGCCATTGCCGGTCGCCTGCTCGATGCGGAGCTTGCCTCTGCCGGCACCGTCCCTCGGGAGGGAAGGACCCGTTTTTATGTCACCGACCTTCCGGACCGGTTTCGCCGGGTCGGGAGCACCTTTCTCGGTACGGATATCGGAGAAATTGAACAGATCGATATCGGCATCGTTGCCGACGACTCCCGTCCGGCCGTCCGATCCTGTGTCGCGGGAGGCTGGCACCAGTGAAAATCCGTCTTGTTGCCATGCTCGTGACCGCAGGGGTCCTGGCGGTCGTGGTCGGGCTTCTCAGCCGCCAGGCGCTGTCGCCGCGGCAGGATGTGGTCGAAACGGACGAACCGCTGCCTGCAGCCCGTCTGCTCACCCGCGATGTCCTTGTCTATTTCGGTTCTCCCGAGGGCGACCTGCTGCAGTCGGAAACGCGGCAGATTCCCGATTGTGAGGACGAACGCGAGTGCCTGAAAGAAACTCTCGAGGTGCTGATTGCGGGGTCGCAGACCGATCTGCTGTCCGTGTTGCCGGCCAAAACCCGTATCCTCGGTGTTGAACTGAAGGACGATCTGGTCACCATCGATTTCAGCCGTGAATTCGTCGATGCACATCCCGGAGGGAGCCGTTCCGAACTGCTGACCGTCTATGCCGTTGTCGATACCCTGTCGGTCAATTTCCCCTATGTTCGGCAGGTACGATTCAAGATCGAGGGCCACCCGGCCGATACGATCAAGGGGCATGTCGATTTGCGCATGCCCGTCGTGGCCGATTTTCGCTATACCCGCAGACTGCTCGTGCAATCGGGCCGGCCCATCTCTGGCGAGGAGGAGGAAGAGGCCCTGCCCACAGGGGGCGGCGACTGACAGGGCCGGTGTTCTTCTTGCCTTGCGGAGCTGAAAAATGGTAGCAATGATAAACGAAATTGCTGACCGGGCAGGCTGCTCAAAAAGGTTCGGAGGCAAGTGTCGGAAACTGGCAGGTCTGAACCGCGGCCGGTTTTTTTCAGCAGTCTGAAAACAATCCTGGCCAGTTGTGCGAGGCCTGAACAAGTGAAGGAATCATGATCGTCGGCTTCAATCACAACTTTCGCTACAAGGGCAAACTCTTTCACGTCCAGACCGAGGATGGCGGATTGCGTTCGCCCAACATCGTGACCCTGCTCTACTGCGGCGGTACCATCCTTGCTTCCAAAAAGACATCCTACGCCGATATCACGAAAGTCAGCAATCTCGAGCAGGTCGTCGAGGACCTGATGAAGGAGCAGCACAGGGAGATGCTCCGCCGGCTGAAGGACGGTGAATTCGACGACCGGATCGCTGGCCTCGACGGAGTGGTCAATCCGGCGGCCGATCCGGTGGTCGAAAAGCCGAAAGCCGCCGTTTCCTTGCCTCTGTCCGATTCTGAGCCGGTCCGTGACGCGGGTGGTGCCGGAACGGAGAAGGGTGACGAACCCGAGGTGAAAAAAACTCCCCCGGCGCCGGCCGAAGAACCGGGGCTGGACGATATCATCCTTTCCTACCTGGTCGGTGATGACGGCAAGTGACTTTCGGACAAGACCCGCGTTGTTGCCGGTGCGCCTCACGTTCCGTAATGTCCGACGGGAGGCGGTCCGGTCGTGATCTTTCACAGTCTTGTCGCGCGCGTCATCATTCTCAATATCCTGCTGGTGTCGGTGGTCATTGGTGCCTTCACCATGTTTCATATCCGGCGGGAAGAGGAACATCTGATCAACTCGACTCGCAGAAGCGCCTGGCTGCTGCTGTCGACGGTGGAAAAGGCCATTTTCAACTCGATGCGGGTCGGCAACAGCTACGATGTGCAGAATATCCTCGAGATGGTCGGGCGCAGTCACAGTCTGACCAATGTCCGCATCTTTCACCCCGACGGTACCATTCTGAAATCAGCCCGACCCGGGGAGATCGGCAGCCGGCTGCAGAGCTTCGACCTCACCCTCTACCAGAACAATCGCCGGGAGGGCGTTTTCAAGGTCGATGGCCGGGAGGTGCTGGGACTGGTCAAGCCGATCATCACCGATGAACAGTGCTTTTTCTGCCATGGCCCGGGTCGCAAGGTGGTCGGCGTGCTCAACCTCAATTTTTCCCTCGAGCAGATGACCGACCAGATCTGGGAATCCTACCAGTCCTTCATGCTGCACATGGTGGTGACCATCCTCATTCTCTCGGCCGGCATTTCCTTTCTGCTGCTGCGCTTCGTCAAGCGGCCCATGGAAGACATGGCGGAAAAGATGGCGCAGGTCGAAGAGGGAGATCTCTCGGTGCGGCTGGAGCCTCGCTATGCCGACGAGATGGGTAGCCTCATCCGCAGTTTCAACTCGATGGTCGACAAGCTGCAGCAGGCCCGGGAAGAGCTGGAGGAGGTACACTATCAGCAGATGCAGCGGGCCGATCGCCTGGCATCGGTCGGCGAGATGGCCACCGGTCTGGCGCACGAGATCAAGAACCCCCTGGCCGGCATCAGTGGCGCCATCTCGGTGCTGGCGCAGGATTTCCCCGAGGATGATCCGCGGCGGGAGGTGATCGACCAGGTGCTCGAACAGATCGCCCGGCTGAACAAGACGGTCACCGACCTGCTCTATTTCGGCCGACCCGGCAAGCCGGAACTGACTTGGGTCGATATCAACAGCCTGATCAAGGAAACCCTCTTCTTCATTTCGCAGCACCCGGAAGCGCGCAACATTCACCGGGTCAAGGAGCTGGCGCGGGATCTGCCGCCGGCGCTAGTCGACGCCAAGCAGATCCAGCAGGTGCTGTTCAACATCATCATCAACGCCATCCAGGCCATGGAGGATGGGGGGACCCTGACCGTGCAGACCTCGGTGGTGACGGGCCGCGGCGGCAACCAGCTCATTCACATCGAAATCCGCGATACCGGGCCGGGCATCCCCCCCGACATGCTCGACCGGATTTTCGTCCCCTTTCTCACCACCAAGAACCAGGGAACGGGCCTCGGCCTGCCGATCTGCAAGCAACTGGTTGAACAGCACGGTGGGACCATAAGGGTTGAGAGCGAAGTTGGCCGTGGGGCCACTTTCATCATAGAACTGCCGGTGCAGTTCCGGCCCGAATTCGACAGGAAAGAGGAGACAGGTGGCTAAAAACAGGATACTTGTCGTTGACGACGAACAGTTGATTCGCTGGTCGCTGGAGCAGAACCTGACCAAGCAGGGCTACGATGTCATCACCGCCGCATCCGGCGAGGATGCCCTGCGGTTCGTGCAGCAGGAAGCGCCCGACCTGATACTGCTCGACATCCAGTTGCCGGGCATGAACGGACTCGAGGTGCTGGAAAAGATCAAGGAGATCGACGAGGAGATCATCGTCATCATGGTCACCGCCCTCGGGGTGCTGGAAACGGCGGTCAAGGCGATGCGGCTCGGAGCCCATGACTATATCAACAAACCGTTCAATCTCGACGAGCTGGCCATCGTCATAAAGAAAGCTTTCGAGACGGGCGACCTGAAGCGCGAAGTCGCTCATCTGCGTTCCGAGCAGACCAGCAAGTACGGGCTGGAAAACATCATCGGCGTCAGCAAGCATATCGAAAATGTCAAGACGATGATTCGCAAGATCGCCCAGTCCGATGCCAGCACCGTGTTGATCCAGGGCGAAAGCGGCACCGGCAAGGAGCTGGTCGCCAAGGCGATCCATTACGAAAGCGCCCGCGCCGACAAGCCCTTCATGGCCATCAACTGCGCTGCGGTTCCCGAAACCCTGCTCGAATCGGAACTGATGGGGCACGAAAGGGGATCCTTCACCGACGCCAAGAGCCAGAAGAAGGGGCTGTTCGAAATCGCCGACGGCGGAACCATCTTTCTCGACGAGATCGGCGACATGGAACTGGGCATGCAGGCCAAGCTGCTGCGTGTTCTCGAGGAGCGTCGATTCCGCCGCATCGGTGGCACCCGCGATATTTCCATTGACGTGCGCATCGTTTCGGCCACCAACAAGGATCTGCTCAAGGCCATCGAGGAGAAGACCTTCCGCAACGATCTCTACTACCGCATCCAGGTCATTCCCATCTTTCTGCCGCCGCTGCGGGAGCGCAAGGAAGACATCATGCCCCTGGTTCACCATTTCATCGATCACTTCAATCGCGAATTCGGCAAGAACGTCAAGGGCGTTTCGAAAATGGCGGAAAAATTCCTCATGGAGTACCCCTGGCCGGGCAATACCCGCGAGCTGAAGAACGTTATCGAGCGGGCCATCATCCTCGAGAGCGACGAAACCCTGCTGCTCGAACATCTGCCACAGGAAATCGTTTCCCGCACCCCTGCCGTTGCCAGCGGTCCCATCGGTTTCCAGTTGCCGCCGGAAGGGATCGACATCGAGGATGTCGAACGCGAGCTGATTCGCCAGGCCCTCGAGCTGGCTGACGGCAACCAGTCGAAGGCGGCGAAAAAGCTGAACCTGGGCATCGACGCCTTCCGCTACCGGATGAAGAAGTTCGGGTTCCTCTGATATTGACAGCGGGCTCGGCCGGGTCGGAAAAAAGCTGCAAAAAAGGCCGCCATCAGGCGGCCTTTTTTTGTGTGGCAGGCCGTTGCCTCGTCGAGATCGGCCATTTTTTCAGCGTTGGTACCATGGTTGCATGTTGAATAGGTGGCTAAAGAAGCGCATTTTTCAAAAACACAATAATTTCAGGGGCTAACATCGTGTCCGTCGTGTGCAGGAGGCCTTCCATGAATGGATTGCTCAAAGTCATTTGCCTAATTGCGGTCATATCGCTGAGTCCTGTCGTCTTCGGGACGGGGTCGGCGCAGGCTGTCATGCCGACAGTAACCTATCTCGAGACGTTCGGGGTCGGTTCGCAGATGGCGGGTCCGGGGGCGATAGACCTGGATGACAGTGGCAATCTCTATATAGCCGATCACGATGCCGGCGTTCTCAAGTTCAGCAAGCTGGGGTCTCTCGAGGGGCGTTTCAACGCCGCTCCGGTGTCCGGTGCAGGCCTGGCGGTGACTCCGGACGGCAGTCGCATCTACGTGGTCGGTGATTCCGACGGCGATTTCACCAGCGACCAGGTGGCGATCCTCGACGGCAGGACCGGTGCGGTTCTCGGCTATCTCGGTCGGGGAGCCGGTGAATTTGCCGGTGCCGGCGAGATCGACCTCGACAGCTCCGGCATGATTTACGTTCTTGATGCTTCCGCCAAGACGGTGCGCTTCTACCAGGATTCGGGTTCCGGCAATGCCGTGCTGGCCGGTTCCTTTTCTGTTGACGTGAGCGGTCGTCTCTGCGCGCTTTCGGCCATGGTCATCAATCCTGTCACCGACGAAATCTTCGTCGCCGACAAAAAGGCCCCCGGCGAAGTCCGTGTCTACAGCCCCCAGGGCGGTCTGCTGGTTACTTATGCCGCGGCCGCCGATTTCGGAGCCCAGATGCTCTCTTTTCGCGGCATGGCCTTCGACGGCCAGGGGCGGGGCTACTTCATCGACAACATCAGCGCCAGGATCGCGGTGCTCGACTTTGCCGCTGCCGCTTCCGGCGGCAAGGCTCCGGTGCTCGGCTCCATCGATCTGACGTCCCTGGTGTCCGGCGCCACCCTGCCGCAGGACGTGGTGATGGACGGGCTGGGGAGGCTTTTCGTCTCCGGCAGCTATGCCGATGGCCCGTCGGCCGCCGTCCTCGGTATCGGCAACTATCAGGTGCCGTCCAATACCGCGCCGCCGTCGCCGTCCATTCTTTCTCCCATGGACGGTTCGGTCGTGGCCAGCGCCACGCCGGTTCTGAACTATTCCGCCGTAACTGACGCCGACGGCGATCCCGTCACCTACGATGTGTCTGTCGCCTGCGACGGTGTTCAGGTCGAGGTGGGAGCGGGGCTGCCCGCCGGTGGTTACCAGGTGCAGACCGCGTTGCCGGAAAACGCCGGGTGTGTCTGGACCGTCAAGGCTTTCGACGGCGTCGACTATTCCGCCGAGGCTTCGGCGACCTTCTTTGTCAATGCCGTTGCCGAAGCTCCTTCCGCTCCCGTCCTGCAGAGCCCGGCCGATCAGGCGGGGGATGTCGTTGGTGCCAGTCTCTTTGTCTGGGCTGCATCGACCGACCCCGACCCCAATGACAGTGTGGGTTACCTGTTGCAGATCGTCGATGCCGCCGGCAATGTTCTGGCCGCTGTCGATGCCGTTTCCGGGATTGCATTGAACCAGACCCCGGCATACGATGCCATGGTGCCCGGCGGAGTCTATTCCTGGGCGGTGACCGCAGTTGACGCCACCGGCTCCGAGGCTGTCAGTGCCACGCAGAGCTTTACCTTTGCCGAAACCGGCCTGGTGATTGATTCAAACGTTCCCGGTGCTGATGTCTATCTGGGGGGCAATCCGGGCTATCTTGGCCGCAAGGTCGGTCAGACGCCTTACGTACAGCTCGGTGCGCCGGCGGGCGATTACCAGGTAGCGGTGGTCCACAGAGGGTTCGAGCCTGTTTACGGCATGGTGACCCTGGAATCCGGTGGC
Organism: Geothermobacter ehrlichii; assembly: GCF_008124615.1. Taxonomy (NCBI): domain Bacteria; kingdom Pseudomonadati; phylum Thermodesulfobacteriota; class Desulfuromonadia; order Desulfuromonadales; family Geothermobacteraceae; genus Geothermobacter; species Geothermobacter ehrlichii. Next base: position 82,345 of record NZ_VNIB01000011.1, on the reverse strand, counting down.
TCGGCCCATTTCGTTGCCGACCTGCGGCCGTCCAAGGAAGCCGTCGGGCATTTTCAGCGTAGCCACGGTATTCGGGCGCTGGCTGCTGATGGCACTTACCAGGATATCCGGTTCAACGGGATTCTCATGCCCTGGATCGCGGATGTTGACGGCGATGGTCGACTGGATCTTCTGGTCGGTAAGCGGGGCAGGAAAATAGCCTATTATCCGGCGTTGCAGATAACCGACACGGGGGGCTATCTGCGGCTTGGTGACAAGGAAGTGCTGGCCGAGCTGCTCCAGCGGGACCTGGCTCCCTGTGTGGCGGACTGGAACAATGACGGTCTTGCTGACCTGGTTTATGGTGCCAGGGATGGTCTGGTGCGGCTGGTGCTCAACAGTGGTGTCCCCGGAATGCCGGTGTTTGACGGGGCGGCCGCCGTCGAGTTGACCGCCGGCGGCGAGATGATCACCGCCGGTGGGCATTCCGCGCCGGTCGTTGTCGACTGGAATGGTGACAACCTGAAGGATCTTCTTGTCGGTGGCGATAACGGCAGGGTCGAGCTCTACCTCAACGTGGGAAGCGACGAAGCGCCCGTCCTTCAGTTCGAAAAGGTGCTCTTTGCCGCCCGTAAGCCCAAGAGAGTGGTTCCTTTCCCGACCGACTGGGATGCCGACGGTGATCTGGATCTGCTCGTCGCGAAAAACAAGAAGGTTTTTCTGTTGGAGAATGCCGGCAGTGGTCTCGCCCCTCAGCAGCGGGTGGTCGTGTTTGCAGCCGATAAGCGTACGATGGGCTATTTCCAGCAGGGTTCCGGTCTCTTTGTTGTCGACGCTGATGACCGCAAAGGCAAGGACATTCTGGCGGCGGACGGTAACGGGGTCCTTCGCTTTGCCAAGGCACGGGGCAGCGAACCGGTGGCTGCCTTCTTCGATGTTCTGGTACAGAAACTCGACCAGGTTGCCGATATGATCACCAATGACTCCGGCGATCCGACACTGCTGGCCATGGTCGATCAGGCGAAGACGAGTGCCAGTGCCGGTGATCTTGCCGCACTGCCGTCGGCGATCAGTTCCCTGCGCAATGCCCAGGGGTTGCCGGCCGAGGCGGCGGCGACCTGCGACGAGCTGATGGGGTTGCTGCCCTGAATTGACGAAACGCTGGGTGTGCTTCAGATTACGGTTACCGATATAGACAAGAGGATGCTGTCATGAGAGCTATGGTAAAACTTCTGGTCATCTGCTGTTCACTGGTGCTTTCTGCCGGAACCGCCCTTGCAGTGCGCGGACCTCAGGCCGTCGAATTCACCATTCACAACCTTTCCGCCAATATGGGCGGCAATCCGCAGTCGACCTTCGACAACCAGTACACAACCAACGAAGAAGAGATCTGCATCTTCTGCCATACTCCGCATGGTGGCACTCTCGACGGGCCGCTCTGGAACCGCCAGATTCCGGGGGCCGGAAGTTTCACCCACTACAACAGCGCGACTCTGACTGCCGCCGCCGGCAACACGAGCCGTCCGGTTTCCAGCGAGTCGCTGCTCTGCCTGAGCTGTCACGACGGCAGCATCGCCACCAACCGTATCATCAACACCAACAACAGTAACCCGACCGGACAGCCCGAGAACCAGTTCCAGGGGCCGGGCGTACCTGTCTATATCGTATCCGGATTTGGATCGGCCAGCGCGCGCATCGGCGAGAGCGCGGCCAACCCGAATGGCACCGGCGACCTGTCGGACGATCACCCGATTTCCTTCAGCTATTTCGACGCCTACACCGAGGAATCGAGCCAGCCTGACGGTGGAGGGCTGCGGGCACCTGCCGACGCCATCTCCCGGGGGGTGCGTTTCTTCGGTGCCGGAGCCGTATCCGGCGGCATGCGGGTCGAGTGCTCATCCTGCCACGATCCTCACGTTGCCTACGATACCTATTTTGAAACCTGGTATGGTCCGATCCCGGGTGGTATTTCTGCGGATCCGGATTATGCGCCGTTTTTGATTACGCCGAACACCGGCAGTGCACTCTGCCTGGCCTGCCACGTCAAATAGATCGTGAAACGCGGTGTTGCAGTCACATTCTGACTTGTTGATGGATAAACAAGAGGAGCGAGTAATGAGGAGCGGATTTCTGAGAACCATTCTGGTGCTGGCTCTGGTGCTGGTGGCGGTCCCCGCCATGGTCCAGGCTCGGGCGGTTCACTACTTTCCCTGCGAAGACTGTCACAGGGCGGGTGCCGACCCCCTGAGCGTGACGACCAACATCTGCCTGGACTGTCACGACACGACGTCCGGGAGCGTGACGCTCAACGACTCCACCGTTGCTTCGGCCACGGGTCGTTTCAGCGCCGGTGATGCCAGCAACGCCTTTGGCAACAATCCGGCTCCCGGCAAGCAGACGTCCCATAACTGGGGGGCTTCGGACACCAACCCTGCTGCTGGCGCCAAGGCTCCTTCGAATCGCTTCTTCTACGGCCGTCAAGGTTTTTCGACTGGTGTGGTAGCCTGCTCCCGCTGCCACGATCCGCATGGCGACAATGTGCAGAACCCCAAGCTCCTCAAACTTCCCCCGAGCCGCGGCTACGTAGCCGAAGACATGTGTCTTGACTGTCATGCCGACTGGAACGTGAGCAATCACGGTATAGAGACTCATCCCATGGGAGTTCGCCTCGACACCGCTCCGGGCAACCTGCCCGATGCCAGCAACGATCCGGCAGACAAATACTATGACACCCCTGATAACTCCCAGACTGCCAACGGAAACGTGACTCTGGTCAACGGCGAGGTGACCTGTACCTCATGTCATGGTGTTCACTGGGTCGACTCCGACGGTTCAACTGCCGACACCCAGGGCTCCGTTGGTCAGGGTGACGGCAAGCTCCTCAAGCACAATGGGGTCAGCAACGAAACCATCAGCTCCTCAATCTGTCAGTCCTGTCACAAATATACCGGCCATGCGCCGGCGGCTTCGCAGCAGCTCGGCTGTCTTGTCTGCCACAGCGGGCACGACTACGATCCGAACGGCAATCCAAACATCTATATGCTGCGCAAGCAGATCACTCTCGATACCACCAACATCAAGGCGTCCGGTTCGACCAACGACACCGTGACTCTCGACTACACCACCTATCCGCCGGCCGCCAACTACGACAACGGCGGCGGCAATGGAAGCCTCTGTCTTTCCTGCCACGATTTCCCGACAGGACATCAGCCTGACGCCCAGTGCGCCGACTGCCATGCACACGACAACCAGAACGGTTCGTTTGCTGCAGGTTGTGGATCCTGTCATGGTTATGCTCCGTCTTTGGACCAGCCTGGCAACACCACTCCGGGCGGTTATGCGGTTTCGACCCAGAACCCGGCGCACGACTACAGCGCTTCGGCGGCGTACAAGGATGAATCCCTGACTCCGCACGCGACGCATGCCAACGGCAGCGGCAACTACAGCTACGCCTGTGCGGTGTGCCATGGCGACGGCGCAGGGCAGCTCGGATCGGCCGATCACGACGCCGGCACCTTCCAGCAGGTTCTCGACGGAGCCATCGGCACCCTGCCGGCGGTCACCACCGGCAGCGGAGCCACCAGTCCGAGCTACAACACGGCTGCGCCCGGGACCTGTTCCGCCGTCTACTGTCACTCCAACGGCAATCCGCGCGGCGGTACCCTGCAGACCGTCAGTGTCAGCTGGGCAAACGGCAAGGGAACCATCTTCACTCCGGCAAACACGACGGACAACGAGTGCCAGCAGTGCCATGGCAACGATGCGGCCAGTATGAGCGGCGTCAACTCCGCCCTGCACCAGCAGCATCTCGGTGCCGGCACCATGCTTGGCCGGACCTTTGACTGCTCTGTCTGCCATTCGACCGTCGCTGCAAGCAATACCGAGCTGCTGGCCTCCGCTATTGGCGGCGACCACGTCAACGGCAGCAAGGAAGTCTCCTTCAACAGCAGTTTCAACCTCGGGGCCGGAACTCTCGGGGGCGGCTCCTACGGCACCGACGGGACCTGTTCGGTCTATTGTCACTCCAACGGCAGTGTCAATGCGACTCCCGACTGGGACGACCCGACCACCGGCCAGTGCGGTACCTGCCACCAGGTCAATGCTAGCGGTGATACCGGAGCACCCCTGTCCGGTGCCCATGCCAAGCATGTTTTCGACGCCAACGGCCCGCAGCTTGCCTGTTCCGACTGCCATGGTGCTGGTGCTGATACCGGTTCCCACGCAAATCACGTGAATGGTGCGATCGATGCTCCGGCCCAGTCGGCCTGCAACACCTGTCATGGCGCGGCCAGCGGTCAGACGACCGGACCGGATCGTGAGCCGGTCTGGACGGATACGACATCCGTCGATTGCGAGACCTGCCATACCGGTAGTGCCATTGCAGTTGTCAAGGGCAATACCGCCCCGGCGCAGAACAGTTTCGCCACCCTCGGTCATGGCAAGTCCAGTATCACCGGGCCGGCCTGTACCGGTTGCCACGATACCAGCGGAGGCAAGCACTTCGACGGCACGACCGGTGATCCACAACTGACCGGTGGGGCCGTAGCCGATGACGCGTTCTGCCAGACCTGTCATGCCACCAAGGCAGTGCATTATGCCAACAATGGAACGTCAGGCAGCACCAGCGGCAATTCCTGTGCCTACTGCCATGAGCCGCATGGCAATGGTGTTGGGGCCGGATTCGATGCCATGGTGCTCAGCAGTGTCGGTCCCGCAGGCAACAAGGCACCTGCGGCTGTAACCGGTTTCACCGACAAGACTGCTGCCAGCAGCTATTTCGATGCCAGCAGTTTCTCCGGTGTTTGCCAGGTCTGTCACGATCCGGCCGGAGGAGTTGGCGGAATCAATCATTACAACCGCACTACGGCGGACGGTCACAACAGCACGACGGCATGTATCACCTGCCACAATCATGATGATGCGACAGTAGCGTTCAAGGCCAGTGCCAACAGTTGCGAAGGCTGTCATGCAGGAACCATCGCCAGTAACGGGCACCCGGCTCATGTCAACAAGAATGGCGGTGCCATCGACGCCGATCTGAGCGATTGCGCCGCCTGCCACGGTTCGCAGGTGAATGGAGCTGATCCCTATACGCTTACCGGCGGCGGCGGCGGACTACATCAGAACGGAACGGTTGATTTCGCTGCTGGCATCGCCGATGGTGGCAGTGGGCAGGCCGTGACCTGCAGCGCCGCTTGCCACAGCACTGCCAGCGGCAAGGCAACGGTTTGGAACAGTGGGACCATTTCCTGCGATGCCTGTCATGGCCAGCCGCCTGCCGATGGTGGCGGTGACGGCCTTGCCCACAGCAAGCACGTGGCACTGACTGGGGTCGACTGTACGACCTGTCATGGTGCCATGCCGACCGATACCAGCCATGTCAGCTATGCGGCTGGTACGGATCTGCAGATTCTGCAGGACATGGCCCAGGCCGTTGCCGATGAAGCCACGGTTGTCGACGCAACCTGGGATGATGCGAACAATACCTGCAACAACGCTGCATGCCACAATCCGAGCGGCGGAACTTATGCTGCCGACTGGGATACCAGCAACAGCACCAACAACTGTGATCTGTGTCATAGCTCGACCGACCCTGGTACCGGCAGTCATACCAGCCATGTCAACAATGCCGCACTGATTGGCGATAATCTTGCGTGTGCCGAATGCCATGTCGACAATGGTACAAACACCGCACACAGGGACGGAACGGTCGATGTCCTTTCCGCACTGACCTATAGTGGTGAGGTGGCCATCCCCAGCACCGGCGTCGGCAACTGCTCGACTTCGCAGTGTCACAGCAACGATGATGACACCGCTGCGCCTTTCTTCAGCTATGTGCCTTCGCCCAACTGGGGAGACAACAGCGCCACAGACAAGTGTACGGTCTGTCATCTGAAGCCGCCTGTCACAGGCGACCACCAGGCCCACTGGGTGTCCTTGCGCCTGTCGCGAGGCCTGAGTTGTCAGAGCTGTCACAATGGAACCGCCAAGTCTGATTTCACCATTGTTTCCGGAGGCAACCACCTCAACGGTGCCACCGATGGTACCGGCTTCTACGATGTTGCTGGCGGCGGTACTTACAATGGCAGTGCGGTGACGATTACCTACACCAAAGGGGCACCTTCAACCTGTACTGCCAGCTGCCATCAGGTGAACCCGAAGACCTGGACGAACGCGGCGTCCTGTGAAGCCTGTCACGGCGACCTCAGTTATGTGGGGCCGACGCATACCGCTCACATCGACATCTCCGGCAGCATCCAGCTGGATGTCAGCGAATGCGTGATCTGTCATGGCGCGGACGTGAGCACCTATACCGCGACGGGTGGTGACGGTGGCAGCGGTACTCATCAGGACGGCACGGTTCAGCTGCAGCCCGGCATTACTGCAGCGGCTACCGGATGTGCCTCGGCGTGTCATGATTCCAGCGCCTCTGATGGTTACTGGGGTGATGCCGATGGTCTGAACTGTACTGCCTGTCACAACAACGGCACCAATGACAACAACATTGCCAATGCGGCGCCGACGACGGGTTCGCACGTTGCCCATGTGACGACCGAGGGCATGCAGTGTGCTGATTGTCATGGGACCCTGCCAACGGATACCTCGCACATCAGTGGACTTGATGCTGCCGGCCAGGCTGGCGCAGACCAGGGCGAAACCTTGACCAACAAGGCGACGCCGGTGGCGGACAATGCTACGGTCGACGACAGTCCGTTCAACGATGCGGGCAACTCATTTGTCGACAGTGCCAATACCTGTTCCAACACCTATTGCCACGACCCGTCCAACACCGGGCAAGTAGCGACCTGGGGTGTTGATACCGTATCCTGTGCCCTTTGCCACGGGGATGATGCCGGCGCCGACCAGATGGCGACGGGAACCCATCCCAACCATCTCAACGCCACCGCCACCTTTGGGCTGACCATCACCTGCGACAAGTGCCATCCGGACAATACCGGCAACTATGGCCACTTCATCAAGTCGACCGGTCCGACGACGGTCAACCAGGCGGTTCAGTTCGGCGGCACAGTGATTACTGGCGCCCAGCAGAGCCCGGTGGTTGATGGCAAGTACTCTGGTGAAGTTGCCCTGCCCAATACAGGTTACGGAACGTGCGGTACGACGGCTTGCCATAACAACGGCCAGGGCGGAGCACCGAACAACAGCACCTACACCTGGGGTACGACCAACATCCAGAGCTGCCTGCTGTGCCATAACAATATGCCGACCACCGGGGTACACGCGACCCACCTTGACGGCAATGTCAAGTACGGTCCCTATGCCAGTGTCGGTGGCAGCACCAACTGCGGCCGTTGTCATGCCGCCAATGCCAACAACACCAGCATGGCCGGGCAGGCAACTCATATCAACGGTCAGATCAGCTTTGCCGACGGCAACGAAGTCGCCAGTGGTGGAATCGGTGGCGATACTACGGTGACGGTCTGTGACACCTGCCATGGTGGCAGCACGGCAGTCAGCCTCGCTGGCACCGGTGCCAAGGCGACCTGGAGCGCCGGCGGTCCCGTGGCCTGCGAAACCTGCCACGGTGACTACAACCAGGCGAATGTCGATGGTGCCCTGGCTCCGATTCGGGCCGGCAGTGCCTACGACAACAGCGGTCACGGCAAGACCGGTGTCGGCAAAGCCTGCGTTGATTGCCATGACCATGCCGGTGACCACATCGGTTATACCACCAATCGGCTCAACACCATCGGCGGCAAGGATTACAACACCGATCCGAACGGTTTCTGCAATGCCTGCCATACCGGGGTGCCGAATTCCGCCGTTCACTACGCCAACACCCAGACCACCGGTGGCACTTCCGACGATGGTGTGACCTGCGTGACCTGTCATGACCAGCACGGCCAGAATGGCGGCCAGGACGCGATGATCGCCTCGACCATCCAGACCCACACGGTCAGCGGTTTCACCGATCGCACGGCCCGGTCGAGCTATGCCAACGCGTCGAACCAGGGTGTCTGCCAGGTCTGCCACGATCCTTCCGAGGTTCTGCACTTCAACCGCACGACCGAGGAACTGGCCAGCCACAATTCCGGCCAGATCTGTACCACCTGCCACAGCCATACCAGCAATCCGATCTTCAAACCGAGCGGCTGTAATGGCTGTCATGGTGGTGGAACGGTCGGCGCCAGCGCCAGCAACTACTGGCCCGATGGCAGTGACGGCGCGGCCGGGCCTAATGATGCCGGCCGGCATCTCAAGCACATGAATGTCCTGTCGCAGCGGGTTTATGGCGTGAGCGCGGTGGCCTTGCTTGACGATCCGGCTGCGGACAGCAAGCAGAAGGCGCTGTGCGAATATTGCCATGCCGCCGTGACCAACGACAGCGACCACGGCGCCACCGCCAACCTGCCGGCCGAGGTCTTTGTGGACAAGGATCTCAATCGTCATGCACAGACGCTCTGGGGAACTGCCGACACCGATGCGGCCTATTCCGGCGGCAGCTGCTCCAGTGTTGATTGCCACAACGGCAAAACCACCGGCACCGGGACCTTCGGTTGGTATGATGCCGGGACCAGCACCTGCACCATGTGTCATACGCCCGGTGATCCCGGTGCCAACCCCACGACCGGACTTCATGTTGTCAGCGCCGCCGGGGTGCAGGCGCACGATGACACGCTGGGTACTGCAGGATGTACCGAGTGCCACAATGCCCTGCCGGCCATCGACAATACCAGCGCATCGACGCACATCAACGGCACCTTCGTCGTCGACAGCGGCGTCAACGACGATCGCGGCATCACAGTCAGCGGCAACATCACCGCCTTCAGCCAGGCTGCCGTCGGTACCAGCGACTCCTGTGCCGCCAGCTGCCACAGCGACGGCGGCAACTGGCAGCGGCTGTGGAGCACGTCAGCCGATTCCACTGCCACCAGTCTCGGCTCGGCCCGCTGTGACGTCTGTCACGGTCAGCTCAACAACTGGCGTGCCGGCATGAGCGTCAATCACAATCTGGCCAAGATCAACGACGGAACACACACCGACTGTACGCAGTGTCATGTGGCTCCCGACGCACCGTATGACTTCGCTACTATGCATGAAAACGGCACCATCGAAGTCAACGACAACACGGCTATGAGCTACGATCCGGCGAACGGTACCTGCTCCGTATCCGTCTGCCACGGCAGCACCACGCCGACCCGCGGTCCCGGGGCCTCGACCATCTTCGCCGAGAATCTGCTCAACGGTCCCGGAGCCAGCTGCAACTCCTGCCATCTGGCGACCGGCGGCAGCGCCAACAACAACACGGTGCTCGGCTATACCTTCAACAACCGGACCGGCGCGCATGCCAAGCATGTCAGCTCGGCGGCCACCGCCTACGGCAGCACCGCCATCTCGACCCAGAGTACTGCCTACAACTACGGTTGCGGCGTCTGTCATCCGACCGACGAGGGCACCTACCATCAGAACGGTACCTTGGATGTGTTGCTCGATCCGACCACCGCGCCCGGCACCATCAAGGCGCTGAACGATCCGGCGGCGGGCTACTCTGCCGGTAGCTGCTCGGGGGTCTACTGTCACAGCGACGGCGTCAACGTCGCGGCAGGAAGCAGTCCCGACTTCCTGACAGGTACCTTCACCAACCCCAATGGCGACTACTGCCAGAACTGCCATGGCAACCAGCCGACGACCGGCAGCCACGGCAAGCATGTGGTCGGTATCCACTACGACGACATCTACAGTGGCACCACCGGCCTGATCAGTGATGCAGGTGCGACGGGAGCCGGCCATGGTGATGTCACAACCGCCATCACCATCACCTGCGCCCTGTGTCACAATGCCACCGTCAACCAGTGGTACAACGGCAGCAACACCGCTTGCGTCAGCTGCCACGGCAGCACAGGTTCGGCGGTTGACAAGACGGTGATCACCAACGCCGACCTTGACAAGACGCTGCATGTCAACGGCGTCAAGGACGTCAGCTTCGCGCCGGTCGATCCGGTCCGCTCCAAGGCCCAGGTACGTGACTTCACGACCAGCGAGCCCGAGCTCGACAACAACTGGCAGCGTGTCGGCGGCTACAAGGTCGATGCCAACTCGCATGACGAGAGCAAGGTCAGCCCGCCGCTCAACACTGCCACCATGTGGGACGGCGGCACCAAGAACTGCACGGTAGCCTGCCACAATGGCAACACCATCACCTGGGGCACGACGGGCATCAGCTGCAACGCCTGCCACACCCAGCTTCCCAAGTAAGGAGTTGAACCATGCGTAACCGAACGCAGCTTGGGAAGATGAGCCGAAAAGACGGGCGGGGGGCTTCTGTCCCCCGCACCGGGTGCCTTCCCGTGACGGAGGAGCGGATGAAGTGGGATCGTGTGCGGGATTTTTTTTCAGGCCGGAACAATCGAAAAGTGAATGGCGGAGCTGTTAATAAAGTCAATGATAAAGAGGTGAGGACGGCTATGAAGGATGGAATCTGGAGGAGTACAGGGATGTTCAGATTTGCACACCTGGCCTTTGTGGCCGTTCTGACGTTGGTGGTAATCGTTGGCAATGGCAGACGTGTTGAAGCCGCTGCCAATTGCGCTACTTACGGTTTTGCCACCGATGGGTTTAATATCGCCCAGGCTTTTTCCTATAAGACGGCAGCTCAGGCTGGTTGGGAAACCATGGCCGACAGCACCGCTCAGTCCCTTGATGGAGAAGACGACGGGACCGATACCAACGACTGTGACCTGATGACCAGCGATGCGGTCACGGCTGCGTGGAAATTGAAAATCAAAGATAAGGGGACCGGCGGTTCGAACATAATCCATGTCAACACTGGTGTGGCCACTGGCCAGACAAGGACCATCCCCTACCTAATTAGAATCATCGGTTCTGACGAGAAGGGTGATGGAACTTGCGGCGGTAAGCAAATGTGGAGCGATTTCAACTCCATTACCGTTTACAACTATGACACTGACAATGACAATGTCGTGACGACCGGGGCCTTGACCTTTTCAACAGCCTCCATCATCACTGCATCAGGGACAACCAGCAACGGTTGTAACTACGAAATTATAGAATTTGACGTATCGTCTCTCTACGACAGCTCTCCACAGGGAGTCTTTAACTTCCGTATTGTTCCGGATGATGGGGCAACTGATAATACTGAAGTCAAACAGCTGGCTGAAATCTACCAGCAGTACGCTTTTGCTCCGCCCTGTTCCGCCACTGCTCCGACCGACCTTGCGGCGGGAGTCCTGACTCCGACCTCGGTGCCGTTGAGCTGGTCCTCTGATTGCGCCAACAGCGATACCTACACAGTCTATCGTGACGGTGTTGCCTTGGCTGCCGGTACCAACCTGACCTGCTCGGCCGGCACAATGAACTTCACCGACAACACTGCGGCCGCCAACACCACCTATGACTACACGGTTCGTGGATATAATAACGGGGAGGGCTGTGAGAGTGCCGATTCCAACACGGTTAATGTAACGACTCCGCCCTGCACCGAATCAACCCCCTCATCGATCAGTTTCAACGGTACGACCACAGCGGCCGGCGATTTCAACGGTTCCTCCATGGTCAACGTCACCGACCTGACCAACCTGGAATTCCGGGTGACCGAAGGTGCAGGGGCCGGAGCGGTGACTTTTGATGCCCAGAGCAACCTGTACCAGCCCGCTGGCGGTGCGACCATGACGTGGCAGCATACCATCGGTGGAGGAACGGACCGGCTGCTTCTGGTCGGGGTCGCTTTCGACGATCGCAACGGCGAAACCGTCACGAGTGTCACGTACAATGGCATTGCCCTGACGCAACTGCGGGCCGACAATACGGCCACGTCCAATGCCCGTACCGAACTCTGGTATCTCAAGGATGCATCGTTGCCGGCTGCGGGCACCTACGATGTCGTAGTTACGCTTTCAACGGCGTCGGGCAAGCCTCTTTACGGTGGTGCGCTGACTTATTCCGGCGTGGACCAGACGGCGACCTTTACCAGCCACAACGGCGCATCCGGGAATGCTGATCCGGCCACGGTCGATATCACATCCCAAGCTGGCGATCTGGTAGTCGATATCGTGGTTGGCTACAAGGGCGCCGGTCTGGCTGTCGGTGCTGGCCAGACCGCCTACTGGGTCGAGAATACTGACGCTTTGGGCGCGGTCATCGCCGGGATGAGCTACGAAGCCGGCGCTGCGACGACGACCATGAGCTGGACCGGCGCTGGCGATGGCGGTGAGTGGTCGATTTCCGCCGTGAGTATACATCCGGGCGCTGGCGAGACCATTATGCTCGACTGGAATGCCGATCCCCAGGAAGCCAGCGCGGTGCTGACCGACGGCAGCAGCTACAATCTCTATGCCCGCGGCACCGACCCCGAGTGCGGCACCGTCTACTATGTTGGCGGCACCACGGCGCCGGGCAACAGCCAGTCCTTCACCTGGACCGCCTGCACCGAGACCGCGACCCTGAGCGCACCGACCTTCTCGCCGTCGACCACGCCGATCACCGGCCCGGTTACCGTGAGCGCCAGCGGCACGGCCACCGGTATCCAGGTGAGCTGGAGCGAGGACGGCGGCACCACCTGGAGTGCCTGGGTGGCCAATGGCTCCACCTATACGCCGACCTCCTGCACCACGGGCAACGTCATTTTCCGCGCCCAGGGGACGGGCACCTGCGGCACCCTGACCTCGCAGGGATCGGCTACCGCGTTCGACACCACCGACGCAGATTTGGCCACCCTGACCACTACCGTTCCCGACCCGGCGACCGGGATGGTGACTATCCAGGCAGCGGTCGGCACGGAGTCCGCTCCGGATACCATGGCCAACATGGTGGTCAACATCGCCGGCAGCAGTGCCTGTAACGTTACCAACGGCACCATGAGCTGGAACGCCACCAGCTCACGCTGGGAGTACAGCTGGGATACCAGCGCCTGCGGCACTTCGACTGTCGAAAGCGGCGTCACCATCGATGTCTCCGGCAACGATCCCGACTGCGGTGACGCCGTCAGCGCCGCCCAGGTGACCGTGAGCATCGACAACACCTGTGTCGACCCCGACCCCTCCACCATCACCATCCCCAACGGGCAGAGCGTGTCGGGCAGCAGCGTCGATCTGACCACCCTGTTCACGGTAACCGGTGACGTCGGTAACTTCACCTACACCATCAACGGTACCGCCGTGACCAGTCCGTGGGATTCGACGGCCTACGGCACGACCGGCCCCGAAGTCGTGACTTTCGAGGTGACCGGCATCGATCCCGACTGCGGCGATACTGTCGGTCCGGTGAGCAACAGCATCACCGTCAACAACGCCAACGACACCAACGTCTCCAACGTGACCGCCGACAGCAAGGATGCGTCCATCCGTGTGCAGGCCTCCTACAGCGGCGATGTCAACGGCGACAACACCCTGCTGGTCGAGTGGGAAGAGTGTACCGGCGGAGTCGGCACCTGCGATGGGAGCACCTTCACCAACAGCAGTGGCACTATCGCCCACGCCTCGTCACCCTACATCTACGACATCACCGGGCTGACCAACTTCAAGGTCTACCAGGTGCGGGTGACCTTCACCGACGTCGATGGCGTCAGCGGTACCAACCCGACGGTGATCACGGATGTAGTGCCTTCCAACCCGATGTTGCACAACGCCGCCTCAACCGGTTCGAGCAAGTGGGGTGGCACCTGGGGCCTGCCCGGCGGCAAGTACGGTGAATTCACCTGTGACACCTGCCATACCGACACCACCACCAACATCAAGCGGGTGAAGGAGACCATCAGCTACCCCGACGGCAGCGTCATGCCCAACGGTTCGACCAGCAGCGCCGTCACCCTGAGCGATACCCGCGACGGCAGCAGCGACTACGGCGACGCCGTCGGTAGCCATGCCAGCAGCACCGGGGTCTGCGAAGTCTGTCACACGCTGGACGAGACCCAGACCAACGGCGTGCAGCATCACGCCTATGACATGAGCACGGCTACCCCGGCCAACCAGAACCACTACCTGCAGCAGGACTGCATGGTCTGCCACAATCACAAGGCCGGCTTTTTGCCGACCGCCTGTGACGCCTGTCACGGTGATCCGCCAACCACCTCGGATACCGACGGCAGCACCAACACCGGCCTGGTGCATACCGACGTCACTGGCAGCACCACCCCCGGTGCGCACGATACGCACGTCAATACCCTCGGCTTCAACGACTGTGCGACCTGCCACAACGGCTACGTAATGCCGAACGGCGGCGATATCGACGTCCATTTCAACGTTGACTTCACCGCCAGCGGCGGTGGGGGCCCGGCGACGGCCGGCAGCTACGGCGGCCAGCTTGGGGTCAACTACAATGGCGGCACCCCTGGTGACGGCACCAAGGCCTGCTCCAATGTCTACTGCCATGGTGGCACCATCGGCGGCAGCGCCCCGGTCTGGGACGGCACCGTCGTCTGCGGCGACTGCCACGGCGCCAGCGCCGCCACCCCGCCGGCAACCGGCAGCCATGCCGTGCATGTGCCGCTGTCCCAGATCAACGGCGACTGCACCAAGTGCCACGGTGCCGGCGCCGGCAGCCAGGGCCACATGAACGGCAACGTCACCTGGGATGTCAGTGCCCTGCCGAACACCGGCAGCACCGCTACCTACAAGGGGACCACCACTGGCGCCACGGGCGGCCTGGCGCCGAGTGCCAGCTACGGCACCTGCTCCAACGTCAGCTGCCACTTCGGCACCACCCCGACCTGGGGCCAGGCCGGCAGCACCGACTGTGCCAGCTGCCACAACAACGGCGCCGGCGAACCCTGGCCGGCCACCGGTGCCCATGACGCCCATTTCGCGGCCCTCGGCGTTTCCCTGGCCGCCTCTGTCGGCAATGAGGCGGCTGTGCGGGCCAAGTGCGACTACTGCCACAACGGTGCCAGCGCCAGCCATGCCGACGGCACCGTTCAGGTCAACATCGCGGCGACATACGACGATATGTCTGCCGGCACGCCGGCCTTCAATGGGAGCCAGTGCAGCGATGTCAGCTGTCATGGCGGCCAGACGACGCCGGCTTGGAGCAGTGGCACCATTGATGTCGCCACCCAGTGCACCCTGTGCCACAAGGCGGAAGCCACTGCGACCGAATACAACAGTGCCACCAGCGGTATGCACGGCATCACCGGTGTCGTCAGTGGCCAGAACCATGGTGCCAACATTGCCTGTACGTCCTGCCATAGCGGCCCGCCCGCCAACCACTTCAGCGACGCCGGGCTGGCGGACAGTGCCATGAGCCGCCCGGTGGCCGGCGACTTCGTGGCCGGGATCACTCTAGGCGCGACTTCCGACGATGACACCTGTGCCATGACCTGCCACAAGGAAGGGGCGACCAATCCCCGCAGTGGCAGCGCTCCTTGGGCACGTCTGAACAACAAGGCCTGGGCTTCGGGTACCGGCGCTGCCGGTGACGAGTGCAAGACCTGTCACGGCGTCTGGGGCAGCTGGCGCGGCAACGTGCTGGTCAACCACGCCAATGACTGGGACGGCGACGGCACTCCAGAAGTGCAAGCCAACCACAGCGAGTGCGAGACCTGCCACGGCTTCGCGCCGAGCAAGACCAACGCCAACTACAACGCCACCTGGGGTACCGGCGACCACGGCAACGGCGTCATTACCATGAACGGCCCGAGTCCGAGTACCGGTGCCGGCTACAACGAAACCAACTGGGGCTGCGACAACGCCTGCCATGGCGGTGCTGCCAGCAACCACAACCTGGCCGATTCGACCTGGACCGTTGGCTACGGTGATTTCGGCGGTGGCAGCTGCGACCTGTGCCATGCTCCCGGCGGTAGCGGTCCGACCGTGGTCTATCCGGCCGGGAACTCCGGCTTTGCCGGCGAGCTGTACGGTTCGCATCTTAAGGCGAGCACTGGGGATGTCATCGACGGGACCACCGACTGGGCGGCCCAGTGCCAGAAGTGCCACGGATTCCACAGCGGTGACGTGCAGGTGCCGAACAATGCAACCGTCGGCATCAACTACACCAGTCACGGCGGCATCTGGCTGGGTGGTACGGCGACCGGTGGCATGACAACCGAAGCTGAAATCTGCTGGACCTGTCATGATGCCAACGGCGTCAGCGAGTGGGGTCTGAACACGGACACAAACGGTGCCTATCCGAACTTCAACTTCGGGACCCTGAGCACCAGCAACTGGACCACCGCCACCTGGACCAGCGCCAACTTCGGCTACAAGACCGGCGCCATCCAGTCGACGCACTCGGTCAATGCCACCAATGGCAGCAGCGCAGTGACTGGCAGCGCCTACAACTACACCGAAAGTCCCGACAATGTGGCCGATATCCGCTGCAGCTACTGCCACGACGTGCACAACACGGCCGCGGCCGGCGGTGTGACCGGCGATGTCGACGGCAAGCCCTATCTGCGCGGGACCTGGTTTGGCAATCCCTATTTCGAGGATGGCGCGCCGCAAAATATCAACGGCACAACGACTTTCGAAACGATTACCCAATATGGCCGCGTGCCGCGTGGAAGTATCAATGAGGATTTCTTCGACGCCAACGGCAACGCCAAGGGCGGTTACTGGATCGACCAGAACATGAACGCCCAGGGTGTGGGAACCTACCCGGTCAACACCACGCTCGCCAACATGGCCGGCCTGTGCACCCTTTGCCACGGCACCAACGTCGACAGTATGGACCAGACCACCGGCGAGAACCTCTGGGTAGGCATCAACGGTCATTCCAATGCCGTGATCGGCGGCAGCGGTTCGAACAAGACGGAGATCCTCGACCGCAGCAAGAACGATATCAACAATAAGGGTTATGTCGTCGATATGGGGCAGTCGGGCGATCCCAATCAGACCTATGACCGTCCTGAGGGGTATGGCTACCGTGACAGCGGTGATTATACGCCCGGTTATGCTCCGAGGCTGATCGACGGCAATCCGGCCAAGGAACAGGAACCTTGGAAGAACAAGTGGTTCGATTGGGGGGTGAGTGCCAGGTTCTCGGGCGATACTTACACCCAGTATCACCAGTTCACTTGCTCCAAGTGCCACAACCCGCACGCTTCGCGGTTGCCGAAACTGATGATCACCAATTGTCTCGATACCAAGCATAATACTTGGCAGAACGCTGTCAGTGTGGATGACAATTCGCCCAGCGTCAAAAATGGAGCGGCCACCGCGACTCCAACCCGGTCCGATGGCTGGCACGCGTCCAACTGGTCGACATCGCAGAACTGCCACCGTGTCGGAATCCCCGGCGAGCTTGGAACCGGTGATGGGCTGGGTGACATGGATGGTCAGGGCTGGAACAAGGTCACGCCCTGGTAAGAGCGGATAGGGTAAACGAGCCGAAAAGGAGAAAAACCATGAAACGCTACAGCAAGCCGAAAGTGGTGGGGAGCGGCAGCGTCCATCCCTGCTGAGGATAGAATGAGGAAATGAAGAAGGTGGAAAGGCCGGGTCGATCGATCCGGCCTTTTCATTTTGGACTGTATCGGAATAACGCCTTTGACGCGAAGACGCAGAGTGGCAGAGGTGGAGAGGGACCGTGAATCGGTGTTTCTTCGGATGGCAGCTCTGAATCGTCAGTCGACCGTCAGTCCCATTTCACGCAATGCAAGCCAGCCCTGTCATGTCGGCGTTTCACTGTGAACCAGGCGAGTGAGTCGGACCGAAGCGAATGCGGCGCACGAAGTCGAGCAGATTGCGTCGGCCGGGGTGGGAGCTTGAGACGGTATGAACGCTGGCGGCGATATTAGTAACGCCGGCTGTTCAGTTCGGCCAGCTGTACAGTAGGCTGTTGGTCTGGATGTCCCGAACCGAGTTGCCGGTAACTGAAAAGGGTCCGCCGTGGTGGATATGGTTTTTCGGGACATTGAGTTTTGCATTTATTCGGATTTTTCATTCAACTTTCTTCTGTAGTTGTCCAGGTGCTTCCGGATGTCGGGATAGTACACTTCGGACCAGGGCAGTTTGTCCAGGCGATCCAGAATGACGGACATCGGCTGATCGTGTCCTATCTGCCACAGGATGTCGAGTTGGCTCAGCGAGGGCCAAGGACTGTCAGGTTGTGCAGCCTGTGCCAGCGAGAGCATCTCCAGGGCCGCGTCCGGCCGTTTTTTCTTCATGGCCGTTTCGGCGAGAGAGAAATATTCGAGCGCGTAAATCGGATCCAGGCGCACGGCTTCAGCCAGGTGTCCGAGGGCGGCGGTACCGTTCTTGAAGCGCCGTAGAACCTGGTACAGACTGTATTTCGTAGCCGGATCGTCAGGCACGAGTTTATCCATCTTTTGAAAAAGCTCGAGCATTTCTTCCTTTTTGAAGAAATTTTCAAGATAAAGGGCCTGGGCGCGCATTCTCCAGGTTTTCGGCAACGGCTTGTCAAGCATCTCTGGTTTTTTCAGCAGGGACACGAGATTGGGGCCGAGAAAACGAATGCCGAGGGGGACGTTGCCGAGCAGGTTGCTCTGTGAAATGGTGACTTGCCGTACCGGCCAGTGTTTGTCCCGCAAGTTTTGCAGCTCGGTGCCGACCATGGGGTAGATCGGGGTTTTGACTTCGTTGCGGTAACGGGCAGAAAAATAACTCAAATCGAAATGAACGATCAGGGGGCCCGAAAGTTCGGGAAGAGCGTGGGAGGCGAAAACACGCAAGGGAGTGTTGCGGACTTGGCCAGCGATATGGTCGCCTGACCGCTTCAGGCTGGCAAGTTCCTTTTCGTTCAGGACGTGGTGTTCCCGCAACTGTTTCTTAAAGGCCGCAAGTTCAGGCAGAGGGGTTTCTTCGGCCAGAGGAAGAATCCAGACGACCTGCGAAAAAAGCCCTGATTCGAGGGCGGCTGAAAGCCCCATGCCGGGGAGAAGTAGTGGGTTGCTCGAGGGATAGACGCTTCGGTTCCGAACCTGCTCTGCAGTGCCCGTGAGAACCAGATGGCGGGCGTCTTCGACGACAGCAGCCGGTATCGGTTCGAGAAACGGATTGTTGGATAACAGAACCAGGGTAGGATGCTCCGAGCGGTATGTGCGCCATGTCAGCAAGGCCTCGGTATCCGTTTCGCAGAGAACGGGGGCAACCGGATCGGTCAGCAAGGCCGGAGCCCGTGAGGTAGCGGCGACGGTCACGGAAGGCGTGAAAAGGAAAAGGATCGACAGCAGCAGGATATGTCGGGCGAACCACATGTGGAGCATTCCCTTTCTACAGATTTTGGTCAGTAGGTGGCGGATGTCGATGTATTGGTCGGGTTTTTGCCTGCCAACCGGATTCGGACGGTGAAAAGCTGTCCGGTATGGCGCCAAAGATCAATGCAGCGTATCAGGTTGCCGGGAAGATGGGTGTCTGAGTCCTTTATTCCCGGCTGCTATTTGCGATAAACATGCCTCGACCTGAAAAAGATTTGCGCAATCTTTGACAATGTTCGACTATAGTCATCCAACAGAGTTGACGATACCAGAAGTAACCGGGTGTTGAAAGTCTGTGGATGCATGACAGGCCGCAGGTCGGCGATGCTCGTCCCGTGATTCATTCCTGTCGACTGAAGGTTCTGGACGGGTTCGGGAGTGGTTTGACAGGCGTGTTTTTTGCATTTAATCTTGGAGCAGAATGATGAAAACAGAGGGCCCGGTTTTGTGCAGTCAGGAGCGGTCGTTCTGTTTTTCCTTTAAATCAGGCTAGTTGCGCTGCGCTTACGCAGGGCGCAGCGAGAAAATCGGTTGTTGTACGATCATTTCAGGTTTCCCCTTGAAGACAAACCTGTCGGTGAAAAGGAGAGGAAGCATGGGTAAAAAGACGTTGTGTGTGCTTTTGGCCGCGTTGATGCTGTGCCTGGGTTCCGGGCTCGTGCTGGCCCAGGAATTCGTGGACATCAGCAGCCAGGCGGGGGTCGCCGACGCCGGTCTCGGCAAGGGAGTCGCCTTCGGCGACATCAACAATGACGGACTGGTCGACCTGTACGTTTCGAACAAGGGTGGCGCCAACCATCTCTATCTGAACAAGGGGAACGGCAAGTTCGAGGATATCACCGCCCGTGCCGGCGAGGGCCTCGACTATCCCGGTCTGGCCATGGGCAGCGTCTTTGGCGACTACAACAACGACGGCTTTGTCGATCTCTACCTGGCCACCGGCGGTCGCTATGAAATCGAAGCCAACCGGCTCTTCCGCAACAACGGCGACGGCACCTTCACCGATGTCACCGAGGAGGCCGGCGTCGGCCTGAAGGCCTTTACTTACGGTGCGTCCTGGGCCGATTATGACAACGACGGCTACCTCGACCTCTACTGCGCCAACTACGGAGTCGGCGCCAAGAACGTGCTCTTCCACAACAACGGTGACGGCACCTTCACCGATGTCACCGACGTCGCGGGCGTTGGCGACCGTTCCTGGAGCTGGATGGGGGTCTGGGCCGATGTCAATGGCGACCATTACGTCGACCTCTACGTGGTCAACGGCCAGTACCCGGTCGGCGAGAAGAACCGCCTCTACATCAACAACGGCGACGGCACCTTCCGCGATGCCACCAGCGAGGCCGGGGTGGAAGATCCCAACTGGGGGCTCGGCGCCGCCTTCGCCGACATCGACAACGACGGCGACCTCGACCTTTTCGTCTCCAACTATGTCGGTCCCAACAATCTCTATCTGAACGACGGCAAGGGCGTTTTCACTCTCGCCAACGAAAAGATCGCCGGCACCCACGAAGGCTGGGGCAAGGGCCCGACCTTCGGTGATGTCGATCATGACGGCGACCTCGACCTGTACGAAGGCGACTGCAAGCTGGCCAACCAGCTCTACCTGAACGACGGCAAGGGGAACTTCGTCAACGTCGCCGACCGCCAGCCGCAGCTCAAGTGCGAGACGGTGCGGACCAAGGGCACCGCTTTTGCCGACATCGACAACGACGGCGACCTCGACCTGTACGTGATCAACTGGGGCGCCGAAAACAAGCTCTACCTGAACAATCAGAATGACAACAACTGGCTCAAGGTGAAGGTGACCGGCAGCATCTCCAGCCGTGATGCCTACGGTACCCGGGTGGAGGTCTTCGAGTCCGGCAAGACAGAGCTGAAGGCGATGCGCGAAATCCGCTCCGCCACCGGCTTCTGCGCCCAGAGCCCGAAGGTCGCCCATTTCGGCCTCGATGCTTCCAGGCGCTACGACGTGGTCGCCACCTTCCCCAGCGGCCTGCAGGCCCGGATGGACAACGTCAAGACTGGGCAGACCATCGAGCTGATCGAACCGGCGACGGTCGAACAGCGCCAGTTGGCCAAGGCGGAATAAGCAAGCGGGTCGAAAAGACCGTTCGAGTCGTCACTAACCCTGAACCCCACAAGGAGGCGAGCATGAAGAAATATCTCAAGCCGCGTGTGGTTGGCAGCGGGAACGTTCATCCCTGCTGACGACGACAAGGCCGGGCCGGGAAGAGATTCCCGGCCCGGCCTTTTTTTATGCCTTGTGGAAATGGTATCAGGGCAGCAAACACGGGAGAAAACTGCTTTTAACGGAGAGACGCAGAGAAGGAGAGGGCGCAGAGGTCTTCGGACAGCTCACCTCACCTTCCCGGGAATCGAGGGACGGGAAGCCTTCAAGTTCATCCCGATCTGACCGTCCTCCGTCAGGAGGGAGTCCACGATGCGGAGGGTCGAAGAGAGCGGGGCGGGCGGGCTGCTTCTTTCTGCCTCTGTCTCTCCGTGTCTCAGTGGTGGAACGAAATCACTCGACCGGTTCGATTGTCAGGTCGTCGAACAGCACCGGCTTGCGATCCGTCTGGCCGTCGATGAAGAGGATCAGGTGAATCATCCGGGTTTTCGGACCGGTGGTGAAGGTGAATTGCCGCCGGCCCCAGCCGTTGCGTCCGTTCAGGGAGAAGCCGACGTGGCTGGCCAGCAGATGCTCTTTTTTGAGCTTGCTGTCGAACTGGTCAGGAATCCAGAGGAAGCGGTCGAACTCCTGGATGCCGATGCCTGCCCAGCTCTGGGGCGGCAGGTCGGTGCGGATGCGGACACTTACCCGGTAGCTGGTGTCGGGCTCGACGGCCATGGGGGAGAAGTAGCCGACGGAATCGACGTTCTTCAGGCCGCGGAAGGCGAACACCCGGTTGCTGCCTTGGTCGGTTTCGAGCTGAAGGACGCCGGTGATGCGACGCAGGTGGTCGAGGTAGGTGAGCCAGAAGGGGAAGAGTTCATCCTTCTCGTCCGGGCGCACCTGCCCGGCGCGGGGAAAGAGGGAGATGCGCGGTTGCCCCTCGAAGTCTTCGAACAGTGGCGGCGCCGGCGGCTTCGGCCGGGATGGCTGTTCGGCTTCGGTTGCCGATTCGGTCCTCGGGGGGCTGTCACCGCCGGTTGCCGCGGCCGGTTCGACCGGTTCGGCCGTTTGCTGGTTGCAGGCGACAAGGAGCAGAAACAGCAGCGGGACAAGCGGTCGGGTCAGCGGATGAAGAGCCATCGGATCACCGTTGCGATGTAGAGGCCTGCCGGGACGAGCAGGGCGGTCAGGGCGGCGAGGGTGTAGCCAGCCTCCGAATGTTCCGCCGGCAGTTGTCTGCGGCAGCGGCGGACGGCGTGGAGCGAGGCGGCGATGCCGCCGGCCAGGGCCAGCAGGACGAGCCACTTCAGCAGGTCGAGCGGCAGCAGCAGGCCGGGCGGGTTCATGGTCTGCATCACGTTGATGGCCAGAAAACTCTTCACCCCGGACGGGTCGCGCAGCGCGAAGGGTAGATAGCCGGCCTTGGCGTTGATCTTCACCAGCGCCAGGACCAGGTGCACCGCCAGCAGCAGCGGAATCAGAGGCAGGGTCAGCCAGCCGAGCCGGTGCCAGAAACCGGGCCCGGACGAGGGCGGGGTGTCGGGGCGCTGTGGCTGCAGCCCGTCACCCGCCTGCACGCGGGTCTCGCTCAGCCGCCAGATGGCCCAGGCCGGCAGCAACAGCAGCAGCGGCAGCAGCAGGGCCACCCAGACGGCCGCCAGCAGATTGAAGCCGTCGCCGCCCCAGCCAAGCAGCAGGGCGGCCTGCTGCGGCGGCCAGAGGAGGGCCTGGCGCAGATCGACGTAGACCTTGCTGAAGTTGGCGGTCAGCAGGCCGAAGAGCACGACCAGGAAGAAGGCCTCGTCGGCGGGCAGCGGCGCTTTGCCGATGTCGGCCATCCAGCGGCGGAAGCCGAGCCGGATGCTGTTGCTCGGACAGTTGTTGACGCAGTGCAGGCAGTAGGTGCAGTCGCGGCTGTCGCGGATCTCGTCCGGTACCAGGTCCATCGGGCAGTCGTCGCGGCGGGCATGCCAGTAGAGGACCATCCGGCCGAGGCTGAAGCGTTGCCAGAAGCTGCCGCCGCTGACGCAGAACCGACCCTTGCAGGAGGGGCAGGTTCCGTCGTTGCGGGTGCGCAGCTCGAAGGGAGCCACCCGGGCGTAGAGACCGAAAACGGCGCCGGCCGGGCAGAGCAGCCGGCAGAAGGCACGCGGCCGGAAGACCAGGCCGCAGACGATGGCCAGCACCACCGTCAGCGCCAGCAGGCGTGCCGTCAGGTCGGGGTAGCGATGGGTGGCCTGCAGGTAGATGGCGACCTGCAGGGCGACCAGGGCCAGGGTGACCGGCAGGTAGTTGTTCAGCCAGCCGGGCAGCTCCCGCCGCAGGCCGAGGCGGGCGAAGATGCCGTTGAGCCAGCCGAGGGGGCAGACGGCGCACCAGAAGCGGCCGAGCAGCAGGGCGACGAAGACCACGCCCATGATCCACCAGACCCAGAACAGGTGGTTGGTGATGTTGGTGTACATCAGCGGATCGGGGGTGCTGACGCCGGGAATGGCGTGCTGGTGCCAGCCCCAGGCGATCATCGCCAGCAGCAGGACCAGGGCGACCAGCCGCAGCAGCCGCCAGAACCAGCGCGCGCGGAGCAGCCGGCCGAGCAGCGGGATATCGAAAAGATTGGAAAGCATCTGTGGTTGCCTTCTCGAGCTTAAACAGACGTTGTCACGCGTCACACTTTTTCAGTGATAGATGTTGTAGGGCATCACCAGTTCTCCTCTGGCGTCGCGGTAGCGGACATGCCGGCCGGTTATCATTTCCAGCGAACGGGCCGCCCATTCCCGGACCACCACCTCGGGATCGTCGAGCAGCGGTTGCAGGGCCTCGGCGGCGGCCGGACCGCCCAGCGGCCCGAGGGCCATGGCCGCCTGCATCCGTGTTCGCCAGTCGCTGTCGTTCAGGCCGTCGATCAGGGCCTGCTCGGCCCGTCGCTCCTTGAGCTTGCCCAGCGCCTGGAAGGCGAGGCCGCGATTGGGGCCGTCGACGGCACGCAACAGGCTGTCGACGGCGCGCGGATCACCGATATCACCCAGAGCGCGGATGATGTAGCCGGCGGCCCGGGAGGTGGCGGCGGGCAGGGCCTGCACCAGGGGCGGGACCGCCTTGCGGTCGAAGCGAATCAGGGCGCGGGTGGCGTAGCGGCGTACCGTTTCGTTCGCGTCGTCCAGCGCTTCGATCAGGGCGGGGATGGTTGCCGGATCGCCGATCTGGCCCAGGGCCCAGGCGGCGATGTAGCGGCGGCCGAAGGCCCTATCCTTGAGGGTGGCGCGAATCCCGTCCACCGCCTCTTTCGCCCGCAGGGTGCCAAGGGCGGCGATGGTGTATTCGCGCAGAACCGGATCGCTGGTGTCGAGCTGGCCGCTCAGAGCCGGAACCGCCTCCCGGCCGAGGGCGACGACCACCGGATAGACCCGGTCGTTGACGCCGTTTTCCCTGCGGCCGAGCAGGGAGACGAGCTGGCTGACGGCCCTGGCGTCGCCTGCCCTGGCGGCGTTTTCCAGCGCCGGCAGGTCGAGAGCCGGCTCCTGGCCGCAGCCGGCGAACAGCATCAGGCCGAGCAGAAGAAGCGGCCAGACCGTCCGGAACGGGAAGCGCTTGCCGGTCGTTACCATACCTTGGTCACCGTGATGTCGATGTTTTCGAGAATTTCACCATCCTTGACCACCACCGCCGAAGGCTCGATGGTTCCCTGGTCGTAGCGGCCGTAGAGATCGCCGATCTGCGGCGGGCCGCCGAACTTGTCCCGTGCCGCCAGGTAGTAGGTGCCGCCCTTGGGCAGGTAGATCAGATAGCGACCGTCGGGACCGGTCTTCTCGGAAACGAACTTGGGGCGTTCCGACATCTGCACGTGGTCGTAGACGTGCACCCTGGCGCCTGCCACCGGTTTGCCCTCGGCGTCCCTTATGGTGCCGGAAAGCCCGGTCTTGCCGGCCGGCAGGGTGGTGCTCAGGCGGCGCTCATCGCCGACCTTGACCGGGGCCACCACCGTCAGCTGTACCGGCTGTGCCTCGAGGTCAAGATTGATGAATTCACTCTTGTTGTCGCCGGCCAGTACCGGGCCGGCCATTTCGCCGTTCTTGCGCTTGCGGGCGACGGCGATGTATTCGCCGGGGGGCAGGGAAAGCTCGAACCGTCCCTCGGCGTCGGTCGGCTTGGAGACCGTCATCGCCGGTCCGTAGAGGTCCATCCCCTTCTGGTAGATGTAGATGTAGGCGCCCTCGAGGGGGACCATGACCCGGCCGCTGACCTTGACCAGGTCCGGCTTTTCGGTCTGCGGCTGTTCCTGCTGGCAGCCGAGGGGAAGCAGAAAGAGACAGGCGAGAAGAAGCGGCAGAAACCTTTTCATGGCGATTCACTCCGGTTGCCTGACATCGCCGGCCGCGGCGGGCAGCAGCACCAGCCGTTCTTCGGCGCGGGATGCGTAATGTTCGTCGAGGGTATGGTCCATGACCGACAGGCCGAAGGCGAAGCCGTTGCGCGCTGCCGGTGAAAAGACGATGTCGTGCGGATCGCCGGTGTCGAGGGCCCGGCGCAGGGTGACCACCCAGAAGTCCCCGTCGCGAATGGCAACGGCCCGGATGTCGGCCCGACGTCCCGACGGCCGTTCGGTCAGCCAGCCTGGAGCCTGGCTTCCTGCAGGCCGGAAGCTGCCGTCGATTCGGCGACCCTTGCCATCATAAATCGGCTGGTCGTCGGGACCAAAGGGTTTTTCCCCCGCCTCGGCCCGCATCGAGTTGGGGCGGTGCAGTTCGCCCGGCAGGTCGCCGTGCATCCCTTTGTGGTCGAGCCAGCGGTCGTCGGCGAAACCCAGGCGACCGGTGCGGTCGGCCTTCCAGTTCCACAGGTCGTACCAGGGGCCGGGGCGTTCGAGTTTCATGTGGTTGGTGGCGTGAAAGGTCGAGCCGGCGACGCCGAAGTCCTCGATGTGGCAGGCGAGGCTGCAGGTGAAGGGGCGGCTCTCTTCGTCCGGTCGCCAGAGCATGCCGAAGCCGTCCTCGAGGGCGCCGTTGTTGACCCACTTTGTGCCGTCGAAGGTCCAGCGGTTCATGGCATCGTCGCGGGTCAGATCGCGCCAGCGCAGCCGCAGAAAGAGATCGCGGTCGGTGTAGAAGGCCTTCATCTCCACGGGCAGCGGCCGGGGGATGGTGCCGCCGTGGTGGCAGGACGGTGTCGAGGTGTGGACAGTGTCCTTGTCGATGTCGGGAAAGACCTCGACCTTGTGCACCCGGCCGCCGCGGACCTCGACCCGGTGTGGCAGTGCCCGTTGCCAGTCGGCTTCGGTGGGAGGGTGCTCCAGGTACAGGGCGTAGAGTCGGTCCGCTTCCGGCTGCCGGCAGCCGCCGAAGAGGGCAGATATGCCGACAACGGCCAGCAGAAGCAGGACGCCGGGCAGCCTGGCGTATTTGACGTGGATTTGGGGGCGGCGGATGCGATTCACAACCGGGCTTGAAATGCAAATCACGTACCGAGGCGGAGGCAAAGCGGGAAACGCGAAACAGGAAACGCCTGTCCGGAAAGGTCGGTCGATGGCTGTGATTCGGGACCCGCGAAGCGAGAATCGTCCGCAGGACGCCGCCCAGGCCCCCCCCCGAACGCTTCGTCACCTGTCACTCGTCATCTGTCACCCGCACCGCGTGGCATATTTTCGCCGTTGCCTTTCGTGCCCCGGCAAATAAATGACGGGGACGGACCGTTGCTGGCGGCGGATTCGCAACCGGGCGGGACCCGGCGGCCGGCACGGGACTTGCTCGCTCCAATGGGTTATGGTTTCCGCATCCCTCGATCGCCGCACCTGCTACGGCATGTTCGCCATCTCCCTGGCCGGTCTGATGTACGAGCTGATCCTGACCCGGATCTTCTCGGTGCTGATGTGGTACCATTTTGCCTCCATGGCCATCAGCCTGGCCCTGTTCGGTTTCGCCGTCGCCGCCATGCTGGTTCAGCTGCGACCCGGCCGGTTTCCGGCGGAACGCACCGGCGACATCTGTCGCCGGTGCTGCTGGGGGTTCGTCCTGTCGCTGGTCCTCTTTTTCGGCGTTTTCGTCCTCTTCCGCTACTGGCCGCAGTTCGGCTTTCGGGTGCTCTCCTTCTTCCATCAGCCCTTCTACCAGCCTTTCCAGCAGGGGTTCTACAACAAGGGGGTGCCGCTCTCCCTGCTGCCGGTTCTGGCCGGTCTCTACCTGGTGACGGCGCTGCCGTTCTTTTTTGCCGGCCTGGCTGTCACCCTGCTTTTGCGTCGCCATCTGCGGCAGATCGGCCGGCTCTACAGCTGGGACCTGCTGGGAGCCGGGCTCGGCTGCCTGGCGGTGATCGGCGTTCTCGAACTGGTCGGCGGCGTCGGCGGTCTGCTGCTTGTGGCCCAGGCCGGACTGGCGGCGGCAGCCTGTTTCGGAGACGGCCGCAGGCGGTGGCTGAGGCCGCTGCTGGCGGCGCTGCTGCTGGTCGCCCTTCTGGCCGGCAACCTGGCTTTCGATTTCGCCGGCATCCGTTTCGTGCGCGGCCGCTACGAACCGGGACTGCTCTGGAGCGCCTGGAATTCCTTCTCCCGCGTCGCCGTCTATCCCTCGCGCGGCGAGGAGTTGCGCCAGGCCTGGGGGCTTTCGCGCACCTACCGGGGGCCGATACCGCAGCAGCTCGGCATGGTGGTCGACGACACCGGCTACACCACCCTCTACCGCTGGCCGGGCGAGGAGGGGCTTGGCTATTTTCGCGACAACGTCATTGCCCTGGCCTGGCGGCTGAAGGAAGCGCCGGTCGGACTGGTGATCGGGCCCGGCGGCGGCAAGGACGTGCTTGCCGCCCTGGCCAGCGGCGCACAGAGGGTGACGGCGCTGGAAATCAATCCGCTGGTGGCCGAGGCGGTCAACGAGCGTTTCGCCGCCTTTACCGGCGCGCTCTACCGGCGTCCCGATGTCGAGCTGGCCGTCGACGAGGGGCGCAGCTGGATCCGCCGGCAGAACAGGCGGTGGGACGTGATCCAGGCCTCGGCGGTGTTCGGACGCATGGCGCCCTCGGCCGGGGCCTTCACCCTGTCGGAGAACAACCTCTACACCCTGGAGGCCTTTCGCGACTACTGGGAGCATCTGCGGCCGAACGGCATCCTCTCCATCTCCCGCTTCATCTTCGAGCGGGAGACCCTGCGCCTGGTCTCGCTGGGGCTGGCCTTCCTCGAGCGGCAGGGCGTTGCCGACCCGGCGTCCCACATCGTCGTCATCAAGGAGCGGGGACTGGCCAACTTCATGCTCAAGAAGTCGCCGTTCACGCCGGACGAGCTGGCACGGCTGCGGACGATGACGGCGCGACTGGCCTTTCAGGAGGTGCTGATGCCCGACCGGCGGCAGGGGAGCGATCCCTTTCACCGCCTGGTGGCCGGCTACGCCTCGGGGACCTTCTATGACGAATTTCCGTTCGACGTCACCCCGACCACTGACGACCGGCCGTTTTTCTACTACATGTACAAGCCGGCCGATTTTCTCACCCTGTTCACCTTTCCGGCGCAGAGCCGTTTCGAGGACCGGGCGGTGCTGATCCTGCGCAACTTGCTGCTGGTGGTGGGCGCCTTGACCTTCGTCTGCCTGATCCTGCCCCTGCTCCTTTTCCGCCGGTGCGAGCTTGGCCGTGCTGGCAGCGGGTGGCGCCTGCTCTATTTCGCCTGCCTTGGTCTTGGTTTCATGCTGCTCGAAATCGGCCTGTTGCGCCGTTTCATTCTCTTTCTCGGACAGCCGATCTACGCGCTGGCGGTGATTCTCTTCAGCCTGCTGGTCTTTTCCGGTCTCGGTTCGCTGCTGGCCGGGAAGATAGCCGCCGGCCGCGAGGGACGCTGGCTGCCGCCGCTGCTGTTGGTACTGGTCTTGCTTTCCCAGTTCTGCAACTACGGTCTGCCGCCGCTGCTCGACGCCCTGCTCGATCAGCCCCTGGCGCTGCGCTGCCTGCTGGCCGCCGGCCTGCTGGCGCCCCTGGGCCTGCTGCTCGGCATGCCGCTGCCGCTGGGCATGCGCCTGCTGCATCCGGACGGCCGCGACCTGGCCTGGAGCTGGGGAGTCAACGGCGCCACCGGCGTGCTCGGTTCCCTGCTGGCGGTGGTAGTGGCCATGAACTGGGGCTATACCCTGACCCTGCTGGCGGGCGGACTGGTCTACCTGCTGGCGCTTTCGCCGGTGCTGCGCCTGCGGAGCGGCGGACTTTGAGGTTTTTCATGCGTCGACTGCTTCTTTTTCTGCCAATTCTGGCGCTTGTCGCCGCCTGCGAGCGGTCGGGACCGACCGGCCTTTCCGGCGTGCTGCTTTACGGGAGCGAACCGCTGGCCGACGCAAGTGTCGAGATCTATCTCAAGGCGGAAAAGGACCGTTCGGTTCAGCCCTTCGCCGTCGCCTCGACCGACGGCGAGGGACGCTACCGGCTCGAGCTGCCGCCCGGCCGCTACTTCATCATCGGCAAGAAGCGGCAGAGCAGCATTGATGGCCGGCCGGTGATGCTGATGGCCGAATGCCCGGCCAACCCGGTGCAGGTCGAAAAAGGAATGCTTGAGGTGGCGCCCTTTGCCCTTCGCGAGATGGGACGGGACGGCCGGCTGGTTCCCGAACCCGGTACCGGCCTCAGCGGCCGGGTGGTGCACGACGGGGACGGCGTCGCCGGCGCCTTCGTCTATGTCTATACCGACGACGCCGTCGACCTGGTCGGCCCTTCCTACGGCGCCGTGGTCGAAACCGACGATGCCGGGAACTTCGCCATCGACCTGCCGTCCGGCACCTTCTGGCTGGCGGCCCGCCGTCGGGCCGACGGTTCGCGCCTGGGAGAGCTGAAACCGGGAGATCTGACCGGCACCCTGGGGCCGGTCGAGCTGAAGACGGGCCAGCGGCTGAATGTCGGAACACTGACGGTGCGGCCGGTCGATCCCGTGCGCTACCGGCAAAAGCGGAAAGAAGGCCGGTTCGCCGACAGCGGCACCGCCCTGACCGGGCGGGTGGTCGATGCCGAGGACCGGCCGGTGCCCGGCATCTATATCTTCGCCTATCTCGACAGCCGCATGGTCGGCAAGCCGGTGCACATTTCCGACCCCACCGGCCCGGACGGCCGCTTCCGGCTCAATCTGGCCACCGGCGGCACCTACTATCTCGGCGCCCGCAGCGCCTACGGCGGGCCGCTGGAGCCCGGCGAATGGGTCGGAACCTGGGACGGTACGGCCGATCATCACGCGGTTGTCGAGACCGGGCAGGTCGAGGAACTGGGAACCATACGGGTCAGGGAGGTCTGGTGAGAGTCTGCCTGCTGGTGGTGCTGTTCATCTGCGGCTGGGCCGTACCGGCCCGGGCCCTGGTGCTTGAGACGGACACCGTCTGGCGCGGCGAGCTGGTGCTGAACGAGCCGGTGACGGTGCCGGCCGGCGTGACCCTGCGGATCGAGCCGGGCAGCCGCATCCGTTTCGGGCGCGGCGGCCTGACCGTTTCCGGGCGGATTCTGGCCCGCGGGGCGCAGTTCGCCGGCAAGGGCTGGACCGGGCTGGTCCTCAAGGGACTGGGGAGCGACTCCCTGCTGGCCAACTGCCGGCTGAGCGGCGCCATGACTGCCGTCACCGTCGAGAGCGGCGCGCCCCGGCTTGAGGGGCTCGAGCTGCGCGACAACCGCATCGGAATCGAGCTGCGCCGCAAGACCGAGGCCACCATCAGCGGCTGCCTCTTCGCCGGCAACAGCCGGGTCGGCCTGATGATCAAGGACGGCTCGACGGCGGCGGTGGTCGACAACCGTTTCGAGAACAACGGCCGCTTCGGCGCCTACATCTTCCGCTCGCGGCCGCGCCGGTTCAGCGGTAACCGGTTCAGCGGGCATCCGACCGGACTGATGGTCAGCCATTTCGGTTCCGATCCGCTGCTGGAGGAGAACTGCCTGACCGACAACGAGGTGGGCGTCCTGATCGACCGTGCCGCCAGGCCGGTGCTGCGGCGCAATGATATCCGCGACAACGACGTCGGCATCCGCTGCTTCCGCCGCTCGGACCCGCTGGTCGAGGGCAACCGGATCAGCGGCAACGGCACCGGGGTGCTGATCGCCTACTCGAGCTATCCACGGCTGCGCGGCAACGACCTTTCCGGCAACGGCGTGGCCGTGCGTCTCGAGTACCAGTCGATCGTCTGGGAGCGGGAGAAGGGGAGCACCGCCCGCCGGCAGGAGACGGCGCACGGCGCCTTCGGCAGCCGCCCGGCGCGGCAGGTGGCCGAAAGTGACCGCCGGGCCCGCAACCGCGACGGCTGGATCGACGCCCGCGACAACTGGTGGGGCGAGCGGGCGACCCGGCAACTCGAACGGCTGGGAGCCGGCGGCAATCCCGATTTCATCGACGACGGCCGTGACCGGCCGACCTTCGAGGAGGGTGGGCGCGACTGGCCTCTCGATCGGGTCCGTTTCGCTCCCTGGGCGAAAAAAGCGATCGTTTTCCCATGAGGTGGAGCTGATGCGCAGACTTGTCTGTTGGACGATTCTTATGCTGCTGGCGGCGACGGCGGCCCAGGCGGCCTCCGGAGCCAGGGGGCGGGTCGCCTGGCGCGGCGAGCTGGTCCCCGGGGTGCGGATCTTCGCCTACCGGCAGATCGCCGACATCACCGGCGGAGAGGCGGTGGCGGTCTCAACGCCGACCGCCCTCGACGGCACCTGGCAGCTCACGCTGCCGCCCGGCCGCTACTACATGGTGGCGCGCTCCTTCACCGGTCGGCCGCAGGCGGGCGACTACTTCTGCTATTACAGCGGGTCGCCGGTGGAGGTGGTGGACGGTCATTTCACCAACGTCGGTTTCAACCTGATCCGGGTGCCGGAAGAGCGGCCGGCGAAACGGGCGCGGGTTTCGGGCATCGAAGGGGAGATCACCTACCAGGACGAGCTTCTCGAGCAGGTCTACCTCTACGTCTACCGGGACACGAAATCCGGCTTCAAGGGGCCGGCCTACAACATCGTGCCGGTGGAGAAGGGCCGTTTCCGCCTGCGGCTGCCGCCGGGCGAGTACTGGCTGCTGGCGCGCAAGCGGCAGCAGGGCGGGCGATATGGGCCGGTGAACATCGGCGACTGGTTCAACTACTACTACGGCAACCCGGTACGCATCGAACCGGGCATGGTGCGGCATATCCGGCTGGAGACGATCACCCGGCTGTCGAACCTGGAGCAGGGGGAGGAACTGCCCTTCCACGGTGTCCGCGGCCGGGTCGTCGGGCCGGACGGCGCGCCGGCGGCCGGTCTGCACGTCTTCGCCTACCGGCAGCCGCAGATGACCGGTACCCCGGCCCATTTTTCGCCGCCGACCGACAGTGTCGGCCGTTTCCAGCTCAGGCTGCCGGCCGGCCGCTGGTACCTGCTGGCCCGCCAGTCGTTCGGCGGTCCCGCCGCCGGCGGGGAGCTGTACGGCAAGTACGCCGGCAGCCCGGATCACGGCATCGACCTGAAACAGGACCAGGTCGTGGAGGAGATCACCATTCATGTTCAGCCGGTTTCTGCCCGCTAGCGTTTTCGGATTGTGGCTGGTCCTGCTTGCGGGGCCGGCCCTGGCTCTCTGCTACTCGGGGACCCTGCTCGGCCACAGCCGCTGGGAGGGCGAGGTCGACCTGACCGGTCCGGTCATCGTTCCGGCCGACGCCAGCCTGACCATCGTCGCCGGTACCCGGGTGCGGGTGAAGGAGAAGACCTTCAAGCTGACCGTGCGCGGCCGGCTGCGGATCGAGGGGAGCGCCGACGAGCCGGTGGTGTTCGAGGCGCCGGCCGGCTGGCAGGGGATCGAGCTGATGGAGACGACCGGCCGCAGTCTGATCCGCCAGGCACGGTTTCGCGGCGCCAACCAGGCAATTGGCAGCTACGGTTCCGACTTCGAGGTTGTCGACAGCGAATTTGTCGACTGCGATTTCGGTGTTCATCTGCTGCGGGAATCGCCGCCGCTGATCCGGGGAAACCGCTTTGTCGGCGGCCGGGTCGGGGTAGCGGTGGAGATGAAGTCGAGCCCGACCATCGCCGACAATCATTTCGAAAATCTCAGAGAGACCGGCATCTTCGCCTCGCACAGCAGTCGCGGTACGGTGACCGGCAACCGGTTCGTCGGCAACGGCCGCGGCATCACCCTGCAGCAGCCCTATCCCGACCGGATCGAAAACAACCTTTTTACCGGCAACGACGTCGGCCTGTTCTGCAACCAGACCCGCAACACGCCGCGGATCATTGGCAACCGGTTCGAGAAGAACGGCAAGGCTCTGGTCAACTACGCCTTTTCCTATCCGCTGATTCGGAACAACGTCTTCGTCGACAACGGCACAGCCATCCGCAACGACCAGTTCGGCTCGCCGCAGATCGAGCACAACCTGCTGCGCGGCAACGACACCGCGATCTACAACTATCGCAAGTCGAACCCGCAGGTGGAGAACAACCAGATCGAACAGAACGGACTGGCCATCTTCTGCGACTATTCGTCCTATCCGCAGGTCAGGAACAACAATTTCATCGACAACCGCGAGGCTGTTCGGCTCGGCATCTACCAGAGCGCCGACTGGGAAAAACGCTCCGGCTCCCGGGCGCTGGTCATGCGGCAGGCGCGGGCCCGCGGAAGCCGCAACGAACTGCTGGCCCAGGCGCCGACCCGGTTTGTCGACCGGGTCGACGTCTCGGGCAACTGGTGGGGGAAAGACAGCGAACGACTGGCCGCCGCCACGGAAGAGAGCAACGATCCGCTCTTTTGGGACCGTCACGACCAGCCGACGGTGGTCTACGAGGGGTTCGGTGACGAGGCCTATGCTCTTGACCGGGTAGTGTTCTCGCCCGTTTTGCAGATGCCGGTCGACCAGGCCGGACCGCAGGCCGGACCATGAGGTGGCTCTGGGCGATGCTGATGGTCGGTCTGCTCGCCCTGCCGGCGTCGGCGGCGGTGATCGAGGGCCGGGTGGTCGACGGTGAGGAGCCGGCGGCGGGGGTGCGGGTCGCCGCCCATGCCGACCTCGATCCCGGCAGCGAGCCGGTGAATACGGCAATCAGCGACCCGGATGGTCTCTACCGGCTCGAGCTGCCGCCGGGGCGCTACGCCCTGTTCGGAAAGAGCGCCGACGGGCGGCGCTTTGCCTTCAGCGGGCGCAACCCGGTCCGGCTCGCCTCTTCCGACCTCTGGATCGGCCTGCAGCTCGTTCCCGTCGGCGAGGTGCGCCGCCGGGACTACGACGACGCCTACAGCGCCGGGCTGGAGGGCGTGGTGACCTTTGGCGGCCGTCCGCTGGCCGGGGCGGTGGTCCATCTCTACCTCGACACCACCGAGGGGCTCAAGGGGCAGGGTTACCGCATGTCGCCGCCGACGGGGAGCGACGGCCGTTTCTACTTCGACGGTCTGCCGGACAGTGACTACTACCTGGTGGCGCGCTGGCGAAGCAACGGCGAGCTGGTCGGGCCGGTGCGGACCGGCGACCGGATCGGCTTCTTTGCCGGCAATCCGCTGCATCTGGCCGCCGGCGAGCTGGTTTCCGTTGCGCTGCCACTGGTCGAGAAGCAGGCTTCGCAAGGCAGCCGCGAAACGTTTGGCGAGGCGAGCGAGACGCGCGTCGAGGGCCGGGTGGTCGACGCCCAGGGCCGGCCGGTCGCCGGCGTCCATGTCTTTGCCTATACCAGCCGGGTGATCGGTCATCAACGGCCGGCGGCCCTGTCGCCGCCCACAGGGGATGACGGACGGTTTCGGCTGGACCTTCCTGCCGGCGGAACCTTCTATGTCGGCGCCCGGCAGCGTTACGGCGATTCACCGGCGCCCGGCGAACTGTTCGGCATGTTCGACGAGACAGCCGACCATGGTCTGACCATCGCCGCCGGCGAGGTGCGACGCGGTATGCGTATCGTGGTCGAGCCGGTCAGCCTGGAGTGAGCATGAGGCGACTGCTTTGGATTCTCGTTGTCCTTTTGCTCGCCGGTTGCGCCGGGCGGCCGGCGCCCGTTCTCGAACTGGCCGACACCGCCATTTCCGGCGATGTCGTCTGGCAGGGGGAGGTCCGCATCCGCGGGGTGGTGACGGTGAAGAAGTCGGGGCGATTGACCATCCTGCCTGGCACCCGGGTGGTGTTCCTGCCCCTCGACCGGGACGGTGACGGCATCGGCGACAGCGAACTCTACGTCGAGGGTGAAATCGTCGCCGAAGGCACGGCGCAGGCGCCGATCCTGCTGACCAGCGGTGCCAGCCGGCCGCAACCGGCCGACTGGAAGTATCTCTACTGCGATTTCGCCCGGCGGGTCAGCCTGCGGCACGTCATCTCCGAGTACGCCTACAGCGGCGTGCAGGTGCATTTCTGCAAGGCCCGCATTGCCGACTCTGAATTCCGGTTCAACGTCGACGGCGTGCGATTTTCAACCGTCAATCTCGAACTGTCCGGCAACCGCATCCACCACAACCGCCACGGCCTGCGTTTCGAGGAACGGCGGTCCACCGGCCGGATTCACCACAACCAGATCAGCGACAACGAGATCGGCCTGTTTGTCGTCACCCGCAGCCGGGGGGGCATTCTCATCGAGCGCAACAATATCGTCGGCAGCCGCTCCTACCAGGTCAAGTTCGGCCTGCAGCAGCGGCAGGACGTGCCTCTGCCCCGCAACTGGTGGGGGACCATCGACCGGGGGCGGCTGGAAGAGCAGCTGTTCGACGGCCGCCGCGACCCGGCCCTGGGACGGGCCCTGATCGTCGAACCCCTTGCCGCCCCGGTCGCCATCCCCTGACCGGGGGTTCTTCGCTGGTCAAATTCCTCCGGCCTGCTACTCTATCTGGCAGGGCGTTGTAAAAACTGCTGCGGTTGAAACAGCCTCGAAATGCTCATTTACTGATATGTAAACTGCGCTTTTCGGCTGTTTTCGCCTTGTCTCGCCTGCCCTCATGACGTTTTTCAACGTCCTGCGAGCTGATGTGTTGAAAAACTGTTGTCATCTTCACTTTAAAGCAGGGGCGGAGAGGCGCGGAGATGGAGAGCAGGCAAGGGAGAAAGAGCTTTTTCCCCCTCTCCGGATCCAATAGCTCTGCGCCTCAGCGCTAATTCTGATTTTTCAGCAGGAGGTGTTCGATGTCGCAACCCCTTCGTTACGACGAGGCCGGCAAGGGGCCGGCCGTGGTGCTGCTGCATGGTTTTCCCCTCTGCCGTCGCATGTGGCAGCCGCAGATGGAAGCGCTGGCCGCCGCCGGTTACCGGGTGATCGCTCCCGACCTGCCCGGTTTCGGCAAATCGCCCCTTGCGGGGGAGGCGAGCATGGATCTCTACGCCGATGCCGTCGTCGGCCTGCTCGATCATCTCGATCTGAACCAGGCGGTGATCGGTGGCATGTCGATGGGCGGTTATGTCCTCTGCAACCTGCTCGACCGCTATCCGCAGCGTGCGAGCGCGGCGATGTTCCTGGTGACTCGGGCGGCGGCGGATGACGACGAGGCCAGGGCCCGGCGCACAGCCCTGGCCGAGAGCGCCCGCGCCGGCGATCTGAAGCCGATAGCCGACGCCTTCGAAAGCATCCTTTTCGCTCCCGGCGTCGGCAGCCGGCGTCCCGAGCTGGTCGAGCAGGTGCGGTCCTGGATGCTGTCGACGCCGCCGGAGGGCGTTGCCGGCGGTCTTCTCGCCATGCGCGATCGCCGCGACATGGTCATCCGGTTGCGCGATTTCGACCTGCCGGCGCTGGTGGTGGGGGCGGAACTGGATGTCGCCGTTCCCCTGGGACATTCACAGCTGCTGGCCGGGCAGCTGCCCCAGGCGCGACTGGAAGTGATTCCGCAGGCGGGCCACATGGCCAACCTGGAGCAACCGGAGCTGTTCAGCTCGGTGCTGTGCGATTTTCTCGCCGGCCTGCAGCTGGCGGAGTGAATCCGGATGCTTCACTCCGCCAGGACGACGGACTGTCCGTCGCGGGCGAAGGCGGCCTGCAGGCCGAGACGGGCGCCGAGGCCGGCGATGGTTCGCTGTGCCCGGTCTTCATCCCGGCAGATCTCCGGTCCGCAGTGGGTCATCAATACCCGGCGGATGCCCGCTGTCGCCGCCCAGGCCAGCTGGCTGGTGATGGCGGCATGACCGCAGGGGACGCCCTGCTCGATGCGGACCAGTTCATCGCCGAAGCAGGTGCCGTCGCCGATGTAGAGGTCGGCGCCGGCCAGAAAGGATGCGTTTTTGCCGAGCATGGCGACATCCGACAGGTAGATGCAGCAGGAGCGGCCATCCTCCAGGCGCAGGCCGACTGCCGGCGCCCGCAGGGAATGGTACACGGCGAAGGAGCGGATGCGCAGCCGGCCAAAAACCAGGGACAGTTTCTCTGCCGGTTGCCAGCGCTCCGGGTCGTATCCCTGCCGGCGGAGGATTCGGGCGGTTGCCTCTGTCAGATGGACCGGGCAGGGGCTGCCGGCGGCCAGTCCGCCGGCGTGATCCTCGTGGGCGTGGGTCAGCACCAGGGCATCGGGCGCGATGCGCGACAGTTGTTCGCCGAAATCGCCGCCGCAGTCGATCATGACCCGGTGGCCGTCGCATTCGACCAGCAGCGAACTGTGCTGGCGATGATGCGGGTGCTGTTGCAGCAGACTTGAGCGGGTGCCGAGAAAGGTCAGTTTCATCATCGAGTATCCGTCCTGAAGCATCTACTATAGTCCATTTTCACGTAGCCGTCCTCACTTGCCGGAGCGCTCTGGCTGCTGTATGCTGCCCCGGCGGATTCTCCTCTTTTTCTTCTGCGTCGCGGCGGAATCTTCGGCTGACGACGCGACCGGGACATCATGCGTCTGATTTTTTTCGCCACCCTGCTCACTCTGTCGACTCTCTATGCGCCGCAGCCGCTGCTGCCAGTGCTGGCGGCCGAATTCGGGGTGTCGCGCGATGCCATCGCCCTGCTCACCACCCTGACCTTCATCCCGCTGGCGCTGGCGCCTCTCGGTTACGGCTATCTGTTGGAGGCGGTCGAACCGCGCCGGGTGCTGCGCGTCTGTTTTCTGCTGCTCGGGCTGAGTGCTTTCGTCTTCGCCGTTTCCGGCAGCTATGCGCTGCTGCTGGCGGTGCGCCTCTTTCAGGGCATGCTGGTGCCGGCCCTGCTCACTTCGCTGATGACCTATGTGTCGCGCCGATCGCAGTCGGGCGAGGTGCAGCGGACCATGGCCGCCTACATCGCTGCCACCATACTCGGCGGTTTTCTCGGCCGGCTCTGCTCCGGCGCCATCGCCGGCTGGCTGCACTGGCGCGCCAGCTTTTGGCTGCTCGGCGCGAGCCTGCTGCTGTGTGCCGTACTGCTCGGGCGGCTGCCTCCGGCCGGTGGACTGGCTCTTACCCGGCCGCGGGCCCGCCTGGTGCTCGATGTGCTGCGCAACGGCTTCTTTTTGCGAATCTACCTGGCGGTGT
Source organism: Geothermobacter ehrlichii (assembly GCF_008124615.1). Lineage (NCBI taxonomy): Bacteria > Pseudomonadati > Thermodesulfobacteriota > Desulfuromonadia > Desulfuromonadales > Geothermobacteraceae > Geothermobacter > Geothermobacter ehrlichii. The sequence continues at coordinate 43,785 of NZ_VNIB01000011.1, read as the reverse complement.
TCTGTCTTTTTCTGGCCTTTGCCGCGGTAATGAACTTCATTCCCTTCCGGTTGACTGACATCAGCCGCCATGCCGACGAATTTCGCATCGGTCTGATGTATTCCGGCTACCTGATGGGGGTGGTCACCTCGTTGTCGGCCGTCCGGCTGGCGCGCCGGTTCGGTGGCGAGCTGCCGGCCCTGCTGGTTGGTTTTTCCGTCTATTGCGTCGCCATCCTGCTGCTGTCCGTGCCGAGGGTCGCGGTCCTTTTCGCCGACATGTTCCTCTTCTGCGGCGCCATGTTCCTGGTTCATGCCACCGCCAGCGGCTGGCTCAACCGTTTCGCCGGCAGCCACAAGGGGATGGTCAACGGGCTCTACATCGCCTTCTACTACGGCGGCGGAGCTCTCGGTTCTTCGGCCCCCGGGCCGGTCTATTCCCGGTTCGGCTGGAACGGCGTGATTGTCATGCTGGCGGTGTTCGCCCTGGTCGGGCTGCTGCTGACGCTCTCCTGCCGGAGGTTTCTCAGGCAGGGGCTGTCGCCTGTCGGTGGCTCGTGAACTTTCCTTTGTTGACACCGGCAGGGGGAGCGGAGTAATAAGGGAGATAACCTTAAAAAATTTTTCGAAAGGAAGAGAACAGATGCGAATGACGACTCTTGCGGCCAGTCTGCTGTTGGCCCTTGCCATGGCCCTGCCCGTGGCTGCCGCGGACAAGAAACCGACCACCCTTGAAGAACGGGTCAGTTACGGTATCGGCATGAACATCGGCCGCGATTTCAAGGGGAAGGGATTCGAGGTCAATCCGGACCTGCTGGCCCGGGGGATAAAGGATGTCCTGGCTGGCGGCGAACTGCTGATGACCGAGGATGAGGTCCGGCAGACCATCATGGAACTGCAGCAGGTGCTGCAGGAGAAAGCCGCTGCCAAAAACAGGGCCGAGGGTGAGGCCTTCCTCGCTGCCAACAGGAAAAAGGATGGCGTCAAGGTGACCGCCAGCGGCCTGCAGTATCGGGTGATCAGGGAAGGTGACGGCGCGACACCGGGACCGGACAGCACGGTCACGGTCAACTACCGGGGGGCCCTGGTCGACGGTACCGAATTCGACAGCAGCTACAAGCGGGGCAAGCCCGCAACCTTTCAGCTCAACCGGGTGATCCGGGGCTGGACCGAAGGATTGCAGCTGATGAAGGCGGGCGGCAAGTACGAATTCGTTCTGCCGGCCGACCTGGCCTACGGCGAGCAGGGGGCTGGCCAGGTCATCGGCCCCAATTCGGTGCTGATCTTCGAGGTCGAGCTGCTGGAAGTCAACTGATCGCTCGCTTCAGCCTGAAAATAAAAAAAGCCGGGCAACCTCGCTGAAGGTTGCCCGGCTTTTTTGTGTTTTTTTCGGGCCATTATCGCTGGCTTTTTCATCATCTAGGCTTTGGAGGACCAGTGCCCGTGCAGATTGCAGTACTCGCGTGCCGTCACCTTGTCGGCGCTGACCGGGAAGGTTGCTTCCGGCGCATCACCCGGCTTGAGATACTGGCGGTAGGCTTTGCCGTCGGCGAGCAGTTCGATCCACACGATATAATGGTCGTCCAGCATGGGATGGGCAACGCTGCCAACCCGGACGGTGATGCTGTCGGCGCCGACCTCGATAACCGGTACGTGCTTTTCCTTGGCGGCGTCGACGGTGTTCTCCGTCTGCATGGTCATGGGCTGGCCGCAGCAGAACATGGAACCGGCCCCGGAATGCAGGACTTCGACGATGTTGCTGCACAGTTCGCATTTGTAGACTTCGAGTTGTTTCGCCATGACGTTTCTCCTTTATTGGGTGGTTGTCAGGAGGGATTTCTGTTCGAAGATTACGCGTACAGCCAGCGAAAAAAGCTTACCACAGGCTGCCCATGGTTCAACCGGCTGTCAGGAAAGGCAAGATCGGGATAGAAAAGGAGGCCCCGGGCACGCCTCCGGAAACGGCATTGAGCAGTGCCTGCCACTGCTCAGCCGGACAATCGACAGAATCTGTTTCTTGTGCAGGCGCCGCACCGGGTCGGGCCGTTCTGCTTCTTGCGGCAGGTTTTGCAGCCCAGTTTTTCACCGTGCATTTTGTGGTTGAAGGTGACCGTGCCGTTTTTCGCCTTGAACATGACGGTGTCGGCGGCAACCAGAGTGAACAAAAAGAGCGACAAGCAGTTTTTTCATGGATAGCCTCTCCTGAAAAATTGATTTATACAAATCAATATAATTGACATTAAACAAAGTCATGAAAATCGAAGGGCCTGTTTATCCGCCCGCGACGGGCCGGTCTGGCTTGCCTTCTGGCTGGAAACTGGTATAAAGCTGAAGATCCCCGACAAAGAATGTGATGATTCTCAATGCGCCTGTTTCTATTATCGACCTTTCTGTTTACAGTTCTTGGCCTTGCCCCGCGGCCTGTTCTGGCGGACGTACCGTCGCCGGCCGGGCCGAAGGTGCGTTGTCCGGTCTGCGGCATGTTTGTCGCTCCCTATCCCACCTGGCAGGCGGTCATCCTGTTCGGTGATGGCGCCCGGCTCGATTTCGACGGCCCCAGGGATCTGTTTCGCTACCTGCAGGAGGCATCGCGGCAGTTCCCGGGGCGGACGCTGACCGAAGTCCGGGAAGTCTGGGTGACAGAGTATTATTCCGCGCAACCGGTTCTGGCCACCGAGGTCTATTTCATCGCGGGCAGCGACGTTCTCGGGCCCATGGGGCAGGAGCTGGTGCCGGTTCGGGGCGTGAAGCAGGCCGAGACCTTCATGCGCGATCACGGCGGCAGCAGGCTTTTCCGTTTTGACGGCCGCGAACTGAAGGAAATCGAAAGGGATTGATGCCGCGTTATCAGCGCTTTCTGCTGTTGGTCCTGCTTTTGGCAGCCGCTCTTGCCGGCTGCATAGCCGCCGGCTTTCGGCAGCGGCAACGGGCTGATGCGGCGTGGCTCGCTCCGCGCCGGACTCTGGTGCGCGATCTGATGCTTACCGACTTTGCCATCTGGACCGAGGCCCGCTATACGCGCCATCCGTCGCAGGCCGATTTTTTCACCCCTTTCCAGGATGCCCCGGGGGCGCTGGAACATTTCCCCTCCGGCTCGATGCTGGCCCCGCCGGTTGCCATGCCGCAAACTCGCATTCTGGTCAGGCAGGCGGAGCGCTGACATGCGCCAGCTCAAACTTCTTGAATTCGCTCTCGCTTCCCTCTGGCGCCGCCGGTGGAAAACCGGTTCGATTCTCGTTGTCTATATCCTGACGGTGGCCGCCCTGGCCTCGATTCTGCTGCTTACCCGCTCCCTGCAAAAGGAGGCACAACTGCTGCTGAGCGAGGCCCCCGAACTGGTAGTGCAGCGTCTTGAGGCGGGTCGCCATGCCCTGATTCCAGCTTCGACAGCCGAACGTCTGCGCTCGATCCCTGGCGTGGGAGAGGTCAGGCCACGTGTCTGGGGCTACTACTACGACGCCCTGACCGGCGCCAACTACACCCTGGTCGGTGTTGACGGAAAAACCGGCGCCGTGCGGCTGCTGCAGGGACGCCTGCCACGCGAAGAGGGCGAATGCGCCGTCGGGAGGGGGGTGGCGGCAATTCGCATGCTCGAGGTCGGCGACGATCTGATTCTGATCGACGGGGACAACCTGGGAGTGAGCCTGCAGGTGGTCGGCATCTTCGATGCGCCGTCGAATCTGCTGACCAACGACCTGGTTCTCATGGAGCGCCAGGCCCTGGCCGCTTTTTTCAACCTGCCGGCGGGAATGGTGACCGACATCGCTGTCGAGGTGCGCAATCCGAACGAAGTCGACACCGTTGCGCGCAAGGTCCGGCGCCTGATGCCGGACAGCCGCCCCATCACCCGGCACGAGATTCTGCGCACCTACGATGCGGTCTTCAACTGGCGCAGCGGCATGCTGCTCTCCATCTTTCTCGCCGCGCTGCTCGCCTTCGTCATTCTCGCCTGGGACAAGGCGACCGGCCTGAGCGCCGAGGAAAAACGGGAGATCGGCATTCTGAAGGCCACCGGCTGGGACACGGCCGATGTCCTGTTGCTGAAGTTCTGGGAGGGGACGGTGGTTTCGGTGATCGCCGTGCTGGTTGGAATGCTGCTGGCCTGGATCCACGTCTTCTTTCTCGGCGCTCCGCTGCTGGCGATGGTGATCAAGGGCTGGTCGGTGCTCTTCCCCGCCTTTGACCTGGTGCCGCGCGTCGATCCGCAACAGTTACTGGTCCTGGTGCTGCTGACCACGGCACCTTACGTGGTGGCGACGGTCGTTCCCTCCTGGCGAGCGGCGACCCTTGATCCCGACACGGTGATGCGGGGATAGGCGAATCGGTTCCAGACAGGGTTCGGAGGGCACAGAGAAAGCTGCAAGATCCCGGGAGGAATCCGGAATTCACAAAAGCATTTCGCTTTGGACTTTCCATCTTCTGTTGGCTCAGTGGCTCCGTGATGAAATTCTTTTGATGTCTTGGGTGGATGAATGATCCGGCTGGAGAATGTCACCAAGGTCTACAATCCGCGTCGTCCCGATCGGGTGGAGGCGCTGCGCGGGATCACTCTCGACATCCCTCTGCATGGGGTCAGCGTGCTGCAGGGTCCGAGCGGTTCCGGCAAGAGCTCCCTGCTGTCGCTGGTCGGCGGCATGGCCAGACCCACCAGCGGACGGGTGCTGCTTGAGGGGCGGGAGGTGTCGCGGCTGCCGGAGCGTTTTCTCACCGATGTCCGGCGGCAGACCTTCGGTTTCATCTTTCAGCAGTTTCACTTGGTGCGCGAGCTGTCGGCTCGGGAGAATGTCCTGCTGCCGCTTTACCCCCTGGCGGAAGGCTTTGCCGCCATGCGCCGCCGGGCAGACGAGCTGCTGGCCCGGTTCGGGCTGACGGACAAGGCGCAGCACAAGGTGCGCTGGCTATCCGGCGGCGAACAGCAGCGGGTAGCCGTCGCCCGGGCTCTGGTCAACCGGCCGCGGATGGTCATTGCCGACGAACCGACCGCCCATCTCGACAGTCGGCTGAGCAGGGAGCTGCTCGGTATCCTGCACGACCTGGCCGCCGAAGGCCGGGCCGTGCTGCTGGCGACCCACGATCCGCTGGTGGCCGACCATCCGATGGTCGAGAATCGTTTTCGCCTGCGGGACGGCCGCCTGGTCGAGGCTGACGGATGATTCTGCATCCGGGAATACTGGCGCTGCTGCTAGGGGCGCTGCTCTCGCTGCTGCTGCTCACCCTGGCTCTGCCGGAGGTGTGGGCGGTTCTGCGGCGCTGGCGGCCGGAATCCTGTTCGGAGCAGCAGTTGCGGCTGGAGCGCCGGACCAGCCTGGTCTCCACCCTGGTCGCCTACGCTGCCGGTTTTCAGCTTGTCGGCCTGCTCCTCTTTGTCTATGCCACCGACAGCCTGCATGGCCAGTTCGTCGGCGCCATGTGCGCCACCGGCACCCTGAACGCCAACCCGGTCGGCTGGAATCTGCTGCCGCTGAAGTTGATTCTCTTTTTTCTGGCCGCTTTCTGGCTGGCGCTCAATGGCCTGATCCGGCGCGCTCCCGACTACCCCCTGATGCGCACCGTCTACGCTCTGCTGCCGCTGCTGTGGCTGCTGGTACTGCTCGACTTCGTCCTGCAGCTTGATTTCTTTACCGGGTTGCAGCCGCAGATCATCACCTCCTGCTGCGGCTCCCTGTTCAGCACCGCCGGTAGCGGCGTGGCCGGCAGTCTCGGCGGGTTGCCGGTACGGCTGCTGATGGTCCTCTTTTATGGCTGGTCCCTGCTGCTCGTCGGGCTTCTGCTGGCCATGCTGCGCTTTCGCGCCGGCTGGTTGCGGGGAGCGGCGGTACTGGCGGCGGCGGTTTTTCTCCCGCTTTCCCTGGCGGCGACGATTGCTTTCATCGCCGTCTACATCTACCAGCTGCCCGGTCATCACTGCCCGTTCGATCTTTTGCAGGCGGGCTATCACTGGATCGGCTATCCATTGTATTTTGGACTTTTCGGCGGTGGCTTCTTTGCCATGTTGCCGGGGATGGGACGCCTGCTTTGCCGGATTCCGTCGTTGCGGCCCCTGGTCGAGGCCACCGAGCGGCGCTGGATTCTGCTGGCCCTGGCCGGAATCGGCCTCTTTCTGCTGCTGGCGACCTGGCCGGTGGCGACGGGGCCCTTCCGGCTGCTCACCTTCATCTGATGTCAGAGAGTGTCTGCATGAACCTGGTGCGAAGTCTTTCGATTCTGCTGCTGTTGCTGCTGACCGGTTTGCCGTCTTTTGCCGCCCGCTACCAGCGGTCGGTTGCCGTCTACGAGATTCCCGATGTCGAGCTGATCGACCAGAACCGGCAGCGGGTTAGACTGCCCGAGCTTCTGGCTACGGACGAACCGGTTTTCGTCGATTTCATCTACGCCACCTGCACCACCATCTGCCCGGTGATGTCGGCCGGCTTCGCCAACCTGCAGAAGAAACTGGTGAGGGAGAGGCAGTTCGCCCGATTCATTTCCATTACCATTGACCCGGAACATGATTCACCTGAAATTCTCAAAGATTACGCCGCCCGCTACCGGGCGCAGGAAGGGTGGATCTTTCTCACCGGCAGCCGGGACGACATCGTGCGGGTGATGCGCGCTTTCGACGCCTTTGTGCCGGACAAGATGGAACATTACCCGCTGGTGTTCGTTCGCGATCCGGACAGGAAGCACTGGGTGCGCATCTACGGTCTGATCGGCACCCGGGACCTGATGAGCGAATTTCGCAGGCTCTATCCGAAATGAGACGGGGATTCTGCAGTTTACTGTTGACGGCCCTGATGCTGATCGCCGGGCCGGTTGCGGCCGCGGAGCTGGTCGGCGGCTATCCGCCAGACCGGGCCCTGCGTCTCGGCGAGCGAATGTATCGTGAAGGGCTGTTGCCTTCCGGGGAGCCGATGGAGGCCCTGGTCCAGGGAGACATCCCGGTTTCCGGGACCATGTTCAGTTGCCAGTCCTGCCATTTGCGCAGCGGCCTCGGATCGGTGGAGGGGACCATCGTGACGCCTCCGGTCAATGCAGTCGAACTGTTCCAGGACTATACCAAGGCGCCGGCAGAAACCCTGCCGCAGTGGCAGGAGATTCCTTCCTCCATGCGCCCGCCGATGATACGGCCGGCCTATACCGACGAAACCCTGGCCCGGGTCATCTGGACCGGTGTTGATTCCGCCGGCCGCGAAATCAGTCTCACCATGCCCCGTTATCTGCTCGATGAGGCGGACATGGAGGTTCTGGTCTACTATCTCAGGCATCTGTCCGCCCGTCCGTCGCCCGGTGTGACTTCGGATACGATCCGTTTTGCCACGGTGATTGCGGGTGACGTGCCGGCAGGGAAGGCCAAGGCCATGGTCGCTACTCTCGAGGCCTATTTCCGTGATCGCAACCTGCCGACTCGCAGACAAAAGGATCGGGCCCGACGCGGAGTCTTCTATCGCAAGCACATTCTGACCGCCTGGCGGCGGCTTGAACTCGAGGTCTGGCGTCTGGAGGGAGACCCCCAAGGCTGGGAAGATCAGTTGGCCAGGCTTTACGCCCAGAGTCCCGTTTTCGCCCTGGTTGGCGGCCTGGCAGCCGGTGACTGGGAGCCGATTCACCGTTTTTGTGAGCGAATGCGGCTGCCCTGTCTTTTCCCCCTGACGGAACGGCCGGTCATAAGTGAACGGGACTGGTACACTCTCTATTTCAGCAGGGGAGATTATCAGGAAGGGGAAACGCTGGCGCGTTATCTGGCCGGGAAGAAAGGGGACGGTCGAAAGCTGGTCGTTTTGCGCGAAAACGGTGACCGGACGAAGAGGGTTCTGCTCGGTTTCGGCCAAACCTGGGAAAGGCTCGCAGGAGAGCCGGTGTCGGACATTGCCGTCACTCCGGAAGACCTGGCACAGATGGCTCCCCTGAAGGACGGAATCGTCATCTGCGCCGTCACCGACCGTCTGTTGCCGAGACTCTTCGACCTTGTGCGGCGCTCGTCGAACAGTCTTTTTTACCTGTTCCACGGGGTTTCACCGGGATTGGCAAAGAAACTGCCGGCCGATCTGCGGCCGGTCGTACGCATGACCTATCCCTATCGTCTGCCGGAGGCCGAGAGTCGCTATCGGCGGCTGGTTTCGATCTGGCTGCGGGGACGGGGGCTGAAGATGACATACCCGCATGTGCAGACGCGGTGTTATTTCATAGGCTGGATGCTTTCCGGCGTCCTGATGCACTTGCAGAGTGATTACTACCGGGACTTTCTGCTCGACATTTTCGACATGATGAATGACGAGACCTATGCCATTGTCGATTTTCCCCGGCTCAGCTTCGGCCAGGGACAACGCTATGCCGCCAAGGGCTGTTATGTGGTCGGTTTCAATCCGGAAGACGGCAGACTGCAGGTGCTGACCGACTGGGTGATCCACTGACGCTCTTCGGCAAACCCGAGCTGATGGGCGTCAGTGGAACGTCAGGAGGACTGCCCCAGCAGCCCGCGGTAGTCCTCTTCGACCAGCAGCAGGTGCTGATGAGTCGAGCTGGCGTTGGCCAGGTAGATGTCGCGAACCTTCGCGTCGTCGATCTTTTCCGCCATGGCCCGCAGGTTCTTTTCCAGCTGTGCTTCCTGTTCGATGGCCAGCTCCAGAACCAGCCGCTCATCGAAATCGCCGACCAGGGTCCGCTGCAGCGATTTCCACCAGGAGGAGCCGGTGTCGGGAGGGGCGGCCATCAGTTCCTCGAAGGCGGGAAGATCATCGCCCGGATAGGCGTTGTAGAAGGTCAGGGCGTGCTGGCGCTCCTCGCGTCCCAGCAGTTCGAAGGTTTTTTTTACCCGCTCGTCGAAAGCTTTTTCCGCGGCGAAGTTATAGTAATCCATCGCATCTTTTTCGGTCTGGATGGCGCTTCTGATGGCTTCCTTCAGATCCAGCTTCTCCATGCAGCTGCATTCCTCCTGAAAACAGTATACTGTATACAACTTAACATGAAGCGGACGGTGCTGACCAGCATTTTGTGCGCTTCGGAACCCGCCGGCAACGAAGGCCCGCAGCGTCTGAAATTATCTGAAAATTTCAAAAGGAAAGGGGCCAGGCAAATTACCTGACCCCTTGAAATTTGGAGCCACCCAAGGGACTCGAACCCTCGACCTACTGATTACGAATCAGTTGCTCTACCAGCTGAGCTAGGGTGGCAATGAGTAGGACTGGAAAAGTTAAATAGTCCGCGTAGTTAGGTGCTGTTTTTCAATCCGGGGCGACGTGTAAGTGCTTGTTTTTTCGTCGCTGGATTTGTGGATTATCCACGGCCGGGTGTTGGTTGTCAAGGGGGCTGATGCTACGCCCTATCCGCAACATAAATCCCGGTCGATGTGAGGTCGGTGTCGAAGCCGTTGAGGAAGTCGATGACGGCCTGGACGTCGGTGAGGGGGTCGCCGTTGGCGTAGTCGTAGTCGAAGTGGCTGGCGGGGTCGCCGGCGGTTTTGAGGGGGCTGGTGGTGCGGATCCGGACCGAGGTGACGTTGAATGTGCGGTAGTAGTCCCGGCCGCCCCGGTAACCGGTGCCGATGTCGGCGTTGACGATGACCTGAGTGCCGAGGTAGTGGCTGGCCAGGTAGTAGGTCCCGGTCCACGACTCGGTGTAGGTCGATGACGCCACGGAGATGGTCTCGTGGTCCCAGACGATGTCGGTTTCCTGCGCGACGTGGTCCTGCTGGGCCGACAGGGTCGCGCCGTCGAGCAGGGTGGCGGTGCCGGACGATGTGGTGTTGTCATCGGCCGAGGTCACGTCGAGGCAGCCGTTGAAGTAGTGGGTGCCGGTGATCGGGTAGTCGGCTCGCGTCTCGCTTGATGTGTAGCTGTAGGTGCCGTCGGTGGCATAGTCGCCCTGGTAGTCGCCCGAGGCCAGCATGTTCTGCCGGTCGGCTGGCAGGTAGGTGTAGTTGTAGTCGTCTCCGGACTGGATCTCGCCGTTGAGGATGACGTCGCAGGTGCCGGTATTGGGGTCGATGTTGTGGATGGTGCCGGTGCGGTAGCGAGGGCGCCATTTTTCGAGGCCGGGCCGGATGATGATGGCGGTCGAGCCGCGGCCAACCTCGCAGGTGCCGACGTCGCCGGTCAGGTTTGTGGTCAGGTCGGCGCACCAGGCGTCAAGCTCTGCCGGGGTCTGGATCTGTTGCTGCAGCCAGGCGATCCGCTTGGTGATGGCGGTCTGGCGCAGCTCGAGGATGCGCAGCACATGCCGGGCATTGAGCAGCGCGGCGGTGGCGGCGTAGACCAGGGTGACCAGCATGGCACCGGTAAGGCGGATTGACCCGCCGGCCGACGGAGGGTATGCTCGCGCAGAGACGCGGAGACACAGAGAAAGCGCCAGAGGTTTAGTCCACTTTTTGCGCTCTCTGCGTCTTTGCGCGAGACATTGAATGCTTTTTTCTCCCAGGGATTCCCATGCGCCTTCCCTCCCCCCTGCTGGCCGGCACGCTGGTCCGGCGCTACAAGCGGTTTTTCGCTGATGTCGAGCTGGACGACGGCACCCTGGTCACCGCCCATACTCCGAACACCGGCTCGATGCTGCAGTGCGCGGTACCCGGTCATCCGGTGCTGGTGTCGAAAAACGACGATCCCAGGCGCAAGCTCAAATACACCCTGGAGCTGATCCGGGTGAAGGGCCACTGGGTCGACACCCACACGCAGCGCAGCAACCGGGTGGTCGAGGAGGGGCTGCGCTGCGGAAGCATCCCGGAACTGGCCGGTTGCAGGGTGACACCCGAGTTCCGCTTCGGCGCCAGCCGGCTCGATTTTCTGCTCGAACGGGACGGGGAACGGATTCTGGTCGAGGTGAAGAACGTCACCCTGACCGATGGCGGCAGCACGGCGCTCTTTCCCGACGCGGTCACGGTTCGCGGCCGGAAGCACCTGCTGGAACTGGCGGCGGCCGTGGATGCAGGCTACAGGGCGGTGATCTTTTTCCTGGTGCAGCGGGGCGAGGCCGAGGCCTTCGCCCCGGCGGATGAAATCGACCCGGAGTACGGCCGGCTGCTGCGCGAGGTGGCCGGCAGGGGGGTGGAGGTGCTGGCCTACAGAACCGTCGTCAGCGAAACGGAGAACCGCATCGGGGTGCGGCTGCCGGTGATTCTGTAGAAAGTAAAAACATGCGAACTGTCGGCCTGATAACCGAATACAACCCCTTCCACAACGGCCATCTGCACCATCTGCGCGAAAGCCGGCGTCTGGCGAACGCCGAGGTGGCGGTGGCGGTGATGAGCGGCCATTTTCTGCAGCGTGGCGAGCCGGCGCTGGTCGACAAGTGGGTCCGCACCCGCATGGCGCTGGCTGCGGGGGTGGACGTGGTGGTCGAACTGCCGTTTCCCTGGGCCTGCAACAGCGCGCCGGTCTTCGCCGAGGGCGCGGTACGCTGTCTGGAGGCTCTGGGCGGCATTGACGCTCTCTGTTTCGGCAGCGAAAGCGGTGCCCTCGACGGACTGCAGAAAGCCGCCGGGCTGCTGCTCGACCGGGAGGAGAGCATCGACTCTGCTACCCGGCGCCTGCTGCGCGAGGGGATGAGCTATCCGGCGGCGCGGGCGCAGGTGGTGGCGGAGCTGGCCGATCCGAAGCTGGCGGAGCTGCTGGCCAGCCCCAACAACATCCTCGGCGTCGAATATCTCAAGGCCCTGGCCCGGTCGGGCAGTGCCATCCGGCCTCTGACCCTGCCCCGGATCGGCGCCGGCTACCACGAGCAGAGGGCGGTCGGCCGGATTGCCAGCGCCACCGGCATTCGCGCCATGCTGGGCCGGGGAGAGGATGTGGCCGACTATCTGCCGCCGGCCTGCGCGCCGATTCTGGCCGAGGCCCTGCAGGCGGGACTGGGGGTCGACGAGGGATTGCTCCATCGGCTGCTGTCGGCGACCATCCTGCGTGACGCGGAGCGCCTGGCGGAGATCTACCAGGTCGAGGCCGGGCTGCAGAACCGGCTGGTCGAGGCGGCGCAAATCGCGACCGGACTGGAAGAGCTGATTGTGGCGGTCAAGTCCCGCCAGCTGACCCGCACCCGGATTCAGCGGGTACTGACCCATGTGCTGCTCGGAACCCGGCGGGAGCTGGTCGAGGAGGCGCTGGCGACCGGGCCACTCTATTTGCATCTGCTCGGCTGCAGCCGCAGGGGGCAGGCCTGGCTTGCCCGCACCCGGAAGCGCAGAAGCCTGCCGCTGGTCCAGAATTTCAGTCGCATTCACGCCGCACTCCGGCGTCGTTACGGAACGGACGAGCGGCTGCATGCCGCGGCGCTGCGGCAGCTGGCGCTGGAAGAGCGCGCCACCCGGCATTACGCTCTGCTGCTGAAAAAACGGCCGCCCGGCGATCTGCGGCGCGACTACCGGCAGGACGCGATTCTGGCCTGAGCCTGAAGTGAGCTCATCGCCGGCGAATAGCACACCTCAATTGGCCTGCCTGCGCTTTCCAGGAATCACCGGTGAACCTGTGTGGGTGCACCTAAGATTTTTGAAAACCGCATTCAGGCCAAGCAGTTGCACTCTTCATCCGGCATGAACTCGCAGATTCAGGCTGAGGGCTGTCCTACTCGACAATCAGGTTGGGCAGCTCGTCGGCATCGTCTTCGCGACGGGGAAAGTCCTTTTCCAGCAGTTCGCCGCAGCGGTGGATGGCGTCGCAGAGGGCCTGGCAGGCGGTGCCGCCGCGGATGCCGGCGGTGATGCTGTGCACCAGCTCGTCCCAGGTGCCGGGCGGAACCTTCTCGTTGATGCCCTTGTCCGCCAGGATGTGTACCCGGCGCTCGAACAGGGAGATCAGGATGAGGACGCCGGTGCGGTCGCGGGTCTGGTGCAGGCCGTACTGCAGAAAGGAAACCAGCGCCTTCTCCTCGACCTCGGCGTCGATTTCGGCCGGAGGGATCAGGCGCCGCTTGAGGGCGGGGACGCGGCGGATGAGCAGCCAGAAGGCCGCGAAAAAGGCAGCCCAGAAGGGGAGAAAGATCCAGATCGATTCGCTGGCGATCAGCCAGCAGGCGAACAGGGCGCTGGCCAGGGAGAAGCAGCCAGCGCCGATCAGTTCGGCCCGCGGGTAGTCGTAGCTGGCGTCGACGATCAGGGGGACGATCTCGCCGCTGGTGCGCTCCTCGACCTGCCGCACCGCCTGTTCGATGCGGCGGCGTTCCTCCTCGCTGAAAAAAGTGCTGGCTGTCGTTTCGGGCATCTTGTCCTCGGTTTTTACCACGGAGACACGGAGGTGCAGAGAAAACCAGATTCGGCAGGACGCTGACAGACGCTGAAAACATGATAGAAGACCCTTCTGTTTGGCATTCAATCAGCGTAAATCGGTTTTTATCAGCGCCCGTTTCTCTTGTTTTTTTGCCGGTCTCGGTGTCTTCGTTCCTCTGTGGTGAATGTATGATTACCAGCTGCCGGACGCGCCGCCGCCGCCGAAGCCGCCGCCACCGCCGGAAAAGCCTCCTCCTCCGCCAAAGCCACCGCCGAAACCGCCGCCGAAGCCTCCAATCCAGAAACCGCCGTGCCGGTAGCGCCGGCGTCCGCCGCCGAGAAAGAGCAGGCCCGGACCGAGAAAGAGAAGCAGCGGCAGCAGGCCCAGCGGGTGCCGGCGCTTCTTGCGGCTGACGGTGCCGCTTCCCTTGTACTCGCCGCGGACCGCCTCGACCATGCCCCGGATGCCGGCGATGATGCCGCCGTCGAAATCACCCAGCCGGAAATGGGGGACGATCTCGTTGTCGATGATGCGGCCGGCGAGCAGGTCGGTCAACCGGCCCTCGAGTCCGTAGCCGACCTCGATGCGCACCTTGCGTTCGTTTTTGGCCACCAGCAGCAGGGCGCCATTGTCCTTGCCTTGTTGCCCCAGCCCCCAGGTTTCGGCCACTTTCAGGGCGTAGTCTTCCAGCGCCTCGCCCTTGAGGGAGGGGATGGTGAGCACGACGATCTGGGTCGAATCGCTCCGCTCGAAGTCGGTCAGAAAACGCTCGAGCCGTTGCCGGGTTTCACTGCCCAGCAGGCCGGCCAGATCGTTCACGTGCCCGGTCAGACGCGGAACCTCGAGCGCCGCGGCGGGCGCGGCGAACGCCAGGGCGGCGATCAGCGACAGAACTGCAAGGACTCGCTTCGCCATCTAGAATCTGACCTTGGGCGCCTTTTCGGCGCCGGCTTCGGCCTTGAACGGTTCCTTGCGTTCCAGGTGCAGCAGGAACTTGTTGGTCAGGTTGTTGGGAAAGACCCGGATCGAGGTGTTGAAGCGGCGCACCGCCTCGTTGTAGCGCTGGCGGGCGACGTTGATCCGGTTCTCGGTTCCCTCGAGCTGGTGCTGCAGGTCGCGGAAGTTCTGGCTGGCCTTGAGATCGGGATAGCGTTCGGCTACCAGCAGCAGCCGCGACAGGGCGCCGGAGAGCTGCTGCTGCGCCTGCTGGAATCTGCGCAGCGCTTCGGGATTGTCGAGATCCTGCGGCGAAAGGCTGACCTTGCCGATGCTGGCGCGGGCCTCGGTGACTGCCTGAAGGGTTTCCTTCTCGTGGGCGGCATAGGCCTTGACCGTCTCCACCAGGTTGGGGATCAGGTCGGCGCGGCGCTGGTAGGTGGCTTCGACGTCGGCCCAGGCGGCGATGACCGCCTCCTCGTTCTTCTGGATTTCGTTGTAGCCGCAGCCGCCGAGCAGCAGGGGAAGCAGGAGCAGCAGGAACCAGGTTTTTCGCAGCATGTCGTTCGACTCCTCAGGAAGTACGGTTGGTTGATGCAAATTCAATATAGGAATATAGGTGGCCGCCGGAGGTCTGTAAAGACCGCCGGCGAAAATAGATGGTGGCGGCGGATTCCGGTTCAGGGGACGACCAGCCTCAGGCTGCTGCCGAGGCGGCTGCTGCTGACGTCGATGCGCAGGCCGATCTGCTCTTTCAGCTCGGCGACGTGGGAGATGATGCCGATCATGCGTCCGCTCGACTGCAGGTCGATCAGGGTGCGGACGGCCAGGTCGAGGGATTCGGTGTCGAGGCTGCCGAAGCCCTCGTCGATGAACAGGGTGTCGAGCCGGATGCCGCCGGCATGGGCCTGGACCACGTCGGACAGGCCCAGCGCCAGGGAGAGGGCGGCCATGAAGCTTTCGCCGCCCGACAGGGTGGCGACCGGCCGCGTCTTGCCGGTGTAGGCGTCTTCCACCTCGAGGTCGAGGCCCGAGGCCCGGTTGCCCTTGCTTTTGTCCTCGCGGCGCAGCAGCCGGTAACGGCCCCTGCTCATCAGGTGCAGTCGTCGGCTCGCCTCGACGAGAACGTCGTCGAGCAGAACGCTGAGTACGAATCTCTGCAGGCTGATCCGCCGGCCGGTCTGGCCATTGGCGACATCGCTCAGGGTGCCGGTCACCCGGTAGCGGCGGTCGAGTTCGGCCAGTTCGCGGCTGTTCTTGTGCAGCCGTTTTCGGGCCGCGAGCAGTTGTTGCAGACGCTGGTCGCACCGGCGCCAGTCTTCCTGTGCCCGTTTTTTCTCGCTTTCGGCCTGGTCGAGCCGGATCTGCAGGGCGCCCAGGTCGGGCCGCTCCCTGCCGGCCAGCTGTTTCTCCAGCTGGCGGCGGATCCCCTCGTTCTGCTGGACGGCGGTGTCGTGAGCGGCCAGCTGCTGCCGGAGGTTTTCGCAGGTCGCCTCGTCGCACAGCGCCTGCTGCCAGGCCTCTTCGTCATCGAACGGACTCTGTGCCAGCGCCTCGGCCAGCTCCCGCTCCGCATGGGCAAGCTCCTGTTGCGCCCGGGCGTGTTGCCGCCCGGCCTGCTCCAGAGCGCTGCGGGCCGCCTTCACCCCTTCCCGGGCCTGTTGCTGCCGGCCGGTGATTCGGGATATCTCCTTCTCCAGTCCGGCGATCTCTTCCTGCGTTGCCGCCAGTTCCTCGTCGAGACGCTCCGTTTCCCGGTAGGCCTCCGGCACTTCCCGTTCGGCGGCGGCCAGGGCGGCGCGGGCGGCGGTGACGGCCAGCCGGGCCCGGTCGACGGCGGCCTCGCGTTCGGCGATGGCCGTTTCGGCGCTGTCCTCATCCTCCGGTCCGAGGCCCAGTTCGTCGGCTCTCTGCCGCAGGTCGGTTTCCAGCCGGTCGATATCGGTCGGTCCGGCCGCTTCCAGTTCACCGGCGACACGTTCCAGCTCCAGCTGCAGGCCGGCGATACGTTCTCTGGCTTCGCGATAGGCCTCCCGGGCCTGTTCCAGCTGTTTGCGCAGCCCGGCCAGCCTGTCACGGGCCTGTTCGATCTCCTGCTGGCTCGGCAGGGGCTGTTCGCTGCGGGCGGGAGCGGGATGTTCCCGGCTGCCGCAGACCGGGCAGGGAGCGCCCTCGGCCAGTTCGGCGGCGAGAATGGCCGCCTGTCCCCGGTGCCAGGCCAGCTCCAGGGTTCGGACGTTTCTTTCCTGGCGCTCGACCTCGGTCTTCAGATTCTTGCCCAGCGCTTCTTTTTCCTGCAGCTGGTGGCGTTGCCGCTCGAGGTCGGCGGCCAGTTTTCGCCGCTGTCGTTCGAGTTGCCGGCAGGTCGCGAAGCGTGCCCGGTCGAGGCGCAGGCGGGTGACGGCCTCGTCCCGCTCGGCGGCGCGCAGTTTCCGGCGGGCCCGGTCCAGGGTGGCAACGCGCTGCCGGTAGCCCTGCAGGCGGTCCGCCTCCTTTTTTGCCCGTTCCAGCCGGGCCTGCAGCCCGGTGACCCGGGCCAGCTCCCGTTCGCTGTGCTGCAGCTCCTTTTCGGCCGCCTGCAGTTGCCGCCGGCAGCCGGCAACCTGCTTTTCGCCGTCGGTCAGGTCGCGCCGGCAGGCCTGCCGGCGTTCGACGAGCGGCTTCAGCCGCAGCGCCTTGTCCGCCAGCTGCAGCCGGCGGCGCAGGGCCGTCATCTCTTCTGCACGGGCCTCGAGTTGCCGCAGGGCGGCCGTGGCCTGGTCGAGGTTGCGGAAGCCTTCCTCCAGGCTGCGGGCCTGTTCGAGCTGTCGTGCCGCTTCGGCCCATTCCCGCTCCCGCTGGTCCTTCATCGCACAGGTGGTTGCGACCTGCGGTTCCAGCGTGGCGATTTCTCGCTCCAGCTCGTCGGAGCTTTCCACGTCGGCGCCGACGAGAATTTCCTGGCAGCGGCTGACCAGGTCGTCCCGCTGCTTCCGGATGGTGGCGGCCTCGGCCTTGAGCCGCTCCTCGATGCGTCGGTAGATGCCGGTGGCGAAGAGCCGGCTGAAGATGCGTTCCCGCTCGCCGGAATCGGCCATCAGCAGCTGGCGGAACCGGCCCTGCGGCAGGACCATGACCTGGCGGAACTGGTCGACGGAAAGCCCTGTCAGCTCCTCGATGGTGCGGGTCGCCTCACTCACCTTGCTGGCGACCAGGACCCTCTGTCCGCCGTCGACCAGCTCGCAGAGTTCCGCCTGCGGTGCCTGGGTGGTGAAACCGGTGCCGCGACTCTTGGGGCGCTGCTGTTCGGGCAGGCGGCGGATGCGGTAGCGGCGGCTGGCGAGTTCGAACTCGAAGACGACTTCGGTCAGCCGGTCGACGGGAGCCAGGTCGCAGCGCATTTGGTTGCCTTCGCGCTCGTCGCCGGTGGTCCTGCCGTAGAGGGCAAAGCAGATGGCGTCGAGAATGCTGGTTTTGCCGGCGCCGGTCGGGCCGTTGATGAGAAAGAGAGGATTCTCTCCCAGGGCGGTGAAATCGACGGTTTCGCTCCCCGGAAAGGGGCCGAAGGCGGTCATGACCAGGCGGAGCGGACGCATCAGCCGTCCTCCCGGTGCAGCTGTTCGATGATGCCGGCAACCAGCCGGCGCTGTTCCTCATCCAGCTCCCCGCCGGTCACCTGGCGGAAGAAATCCTCGAACATCCGCAGCTCCCCCTGCCGGAGATGCTGCCGGTCGAGGCGCAGGTTTTCCCCGCGGGCCATCAGGCCGGGGCGTTCGAGATGCAGCACGTTGGGATAGACCTCGCGCAGCCTGGCCATCAAATCGAGGATGGCGTGGGTGTCGGTCAGCCGCACCAGCAGATAGTCGTCGCGGCGCGGATCCTGCCGTCCCGCCTCCAGCAGCTCTTCCAGTTCACCCTCGAGGCAGCGCATGTCGCGCAGCGGCTCGAGCGGCAACGTCTCGATGTGCGCCTGGCCCCGGGCATCGATGTCGACCAGGGTGACGCTCTTGCGGTGCCGCTCTTCCGAAAAGGAATACTTTAGCGGCGAGCCGGAGTAGCGGATGTGCGGTTCGCCCCGGTGCTGGGGGCCGTGCAGATGCCCGAGGGCAGCATAGGCGAAACCTGCGAAGTGCTGCGGTGCCACCTGCCCGGCGCCGCCGAGACTTAAGGGGCGTTCCGACTCGCAGGCTTCACCGCCGGCCAGAAAGCAGTGCGCCACCACCACGCAGGGGCGCTGCGGTCCGTTGTGTTGCCGTACCTGTTCGAGCAGCAGGGCCATGGCCTCGTCGTGGCTGGCGACCTCGACCCCGTGCAGCTGGCGTACGATGGCCGGCTCGGCGAAGGGGATCGGGTAGATGGCCAGTTCGTCCTCTCCCTTGCGCAGAACGACCGGTTCCGGCTGCGGTCGGAGGGGGCCTGCCAGGTGCAGGCCGGCTCCGGCCAGCTGGCGCGAGGCGAAGGCGAGCCGCTGCGGGCCGTCGTGGTTGCCTGCGATCAGGATCATCGGCACGCCGAGCCGGTTGCAGATGCGGTGCACCGTTTCGTCGAGCAGTTCCACCGCCGCCGCCGGCGGTACCGACCGGTCGTAGATGTCGCCGGCGACGATCACCGCGTCGACCCGGTGCTGTTCGACGATGCCGACGATCTGTCCGAGGACGTGCCGCTGGTCTTCGAGCAGGGAGACGTTGTGGAACTGGCGGCCGAGATGCCAGTCGGAGGTATGGAGCAGGCGCAGACTCATGGCGCACAATGTAGCAGCCCGCTGTCCGGTGGGCAATCGGTCATCTCCGAGAACACTGGTGCAGGCCCCAATAAAAACGGGACCGCCTCGGCGGTCCCGGTCGGTTGGACAGGTTGTGACAGTCGTTGCCCGCCGGTCAGGGCAGGACGAATGCCGACTTGCAGGAAGGACAGCGTGCCTTCTTGCCGCTCAGGCCTTCCTTGTAGGCGAGCTTGTGGTTGCAGTTGCCGCAGCGGGCCAGTTTGACATCCGGCCTTCGCGGATCGGACTCGAGCGGGATGATGGCCGGCTTTTCCTCCACGGGCTCTTCTGGCTCACCGGCCGGGAACGGCTCGGTGCTCTCTTCCTCTTCGCCGCCCCAGGCGTCCTGTGCGGCGCTGTCCGGCTGGTCCGTGGCGCTCTCTTCTTCCTGGAAGGCTCCCGCGAAGTCCTCCTGGTCGCCGAATGCGGATTCTTCGCCTTCAACCCGCTCCCCGGTCGGAGCGGTCTCTGCCTCCGCCTCCGTCTGGTCATCTTCGGTATCGAAGGCGAAATCGTCGCCGGCGGCGAAGTCGTCACCGGCGGAGCTGAAAAGCTCTTCCTCGGTGGTTTCTTGCGTCTCTTCGCCGAACTCCTCGTCTGCGACGGAAAAATCGAAACCGCCATCGTCCGCCGCAGGTTCGTCCCGTGGCTGTTCAAGGGCGGACCCGGTTTCGGTAGGGGCGGACGCTTCATCTGCAGGCGCTTCTTCCACGGCCATGGCCGCCGCCGTTTCGGCGGCGAGCTCTTCGGCTGCGGAGGTCTCAGCCGTTGTCTCTTCGTCCGCCGTGGCGTCGAAGGAGGCGGCGGTTGTGGCTGTCGTGGCGGTGTCATCCGCTGGCGGCAGGTGGCCGGCATCCTGCTGCAGCGTCAACAGCCGGTCGAATTTTTCGTTGAGGCTTTTCAGTTCCTGGCTGGCGGTGTAGGTCCATTTCCAGATCCGCCAGATGAAGAATGGGACCAGGATGGAAAGAATCAGTCCCAGCAGGGAAAAGATCAGGCCCAGCATCCCTCCGGCGGCGCCCATCATCTGCATCATGCCATTGTCCATGTCGGTTTCTCCCGCAAACGCAGTTCAGCTTGAGTTGCCCAAGTAAAGTTTTTCTCCTTTAATAAACCGCCAGGGAACTAAGTGTCAATATTTTAAGCATTTTTCAGGGGAGAACCAGCAGGGACGCGCAGTTGGTGCAGGGAACGGTCCGTCCCCTGTGGGCCGGCTTGTAATTCATCTTGGTCCGGCACCGGCCGCAGGTGACGCCCCTGAGGTTCGGATGCCCCGAGTCAGTGGGGATGGCCTCCGCGTAGCCACTGTCGGGCCAGGCGGCACGACGGGAGCAGCTGGGACAGGTCCAGATCTTGGGTTTCCGGTTGCCGGGACGGCGCCGTAGCAGCCTGGCAAGGAGGCCCGGTTCAGGGTGCGGTGGAAGGTGGACGGTCTGTTGACAATGGGGGCAGCGGACGGGGGGGTGTTCTGGCTGCATGTCTGAATCTCCAGATCGTATTGAATTCCAAAGGTTGTCACCGCGGGTGACCATCTTTGACCCGGTCTGTTTTCCGCCGGCGGCACAAGTGTCACAAACAGTCGTTTTCGATGGTCCCTCCGTTTCGACCGGGCAGGTCAGGCCGGAGATGACGCAAGATGCATGCCCGGATCCGCGGCCGAATTTTCCTGTCGGACATCCCCTTGCGCAAGTCGTCCCGGTGGGCTTAAATTGACTAAAGAGGCCGGAAACGGCCGGGGAAGATCGCCGAGAGAAGGAGTTGCAGGATTGGCCAGGGAGTGGACGGGAGCCCAGACGGGGGTCAACGAGAAAAGCCAGACCAGGACGGAGCTACCCCCCCTGTTCCGGGTGTTGATGCACAACGACGACTACACGACCATGGATTTCGTGGTCGAGGTGTTGCAGAAAGTCTTCCACAAGTCGGCGACCGAAGCCAACCGGATCATGCTGCACATCCACCACAAGGGGGTTGGCGTCTGCGGCGTTTTTCCCTACGAAGTCGCCGAAACCAAGATCGCGCAGGTACACAATCTGGCGCGACAGACCGGATTTCCTCTTCGCTGCAGCCTCGAAGAGGCATGACGGACAACGAGGTTCCATGTTCAGTACTGAAGTCCAGATCGCTTTTTCCCTCGCGGTGCGTGAGGCCCAGCGCCGGCACCACGAATTTCTGACCTCCGAGCACCTGCTCTACGCCATTCTGTTCGAGGAGCAGGGGCAGGAGATCATCCGTGCCTGCGGCGGCGACCTGACCGACCTGCGTCGGGATCTCGAGGCGTTTTTCGACGAAAAGCTCGAGACCCTGCCCGGTGAGGAGGAGTTCGTTCCGGAGCAGACCATCGGCCTGCAGCGCGTCTTGCAGCGGACGGTGCTGCACATGCAGTCCGCCGGCAAGAAGGAGATCACCGTCGGCGATCTGCTGGCCGCCATTCTCGAAGAGAAGAATTCCCACGCCGCCTATTTTCTCAACCGGCAGGGGGTCGATCGGCTCGATGTGCTCAACTACATTTCGCACGGCGTCAGCCGGGTGCCCGAGCGTCCGGCGCGCGAATCGGAACAGCCGCGCCGGCATGAGCGGACCGAGTTGGAAAAGCCGGCCAAGACCGATCCGCTCGAACAGTTCACCATCAACCTGCTGCAAAAGGCGCGGGACGGCCGGATCGATCCGCTGATCGGACGGGAGGCCGAACTGGCGCGGACCATCCAGGTGCTCTGCCGCCGGCGCAAGAACAATCCGGTATTCGTCGGCGAACCGGGGGTCGGCAAGACCGCTCTGGCCGAGGGGCTGGCGTTGCGTATCGCCCGCGGCGAGGTGCCGGACCTGCTGGCCGACAGCGAAATCTACAGTCTCGACATGGGGGCGCTTCTGGCCGGCACCAAGTTCCGCGGCGATTTCGAAGAGCGACTCAAGGCGGTGATCCAGGCCTTGGGTGAGCGGGAGAAGGTTATTCTCTTCATCGACGAGATTCATACCATCGTCGGAGCGGGCGCCACCAGTGGCGGCTCGCTCGACGCCTCGAATATTCTCAAGCCGGTGCTGGCCGGCGGCGAGATCCGCTGCATCGGTTCGACCACCTACGAGGAGTACAAGAATCTGTTCGACAAGGACCGCGCCCTTTCCCGCCGTTTCCAGAAGATCGATGTGCCCGAGCCGAGCATCGAGGAGACGGTGGCCATTCTGCAGGGACTGCGTCCGCGCTACGAGGAGCACCACGGTGTCAGCTACAGCGATGAGGCGCTGCGGGCGGCGGCCGAACTTTCCGCCCGGCATATCAACTTCCGCCATCTTCCGGACAAGGCGATCGACGTGATCGACGAAGCCGGGGCTTTTGCCCGGCTGCAGCCGCGCCGTCGCCGCACCATCGGCGTGGCCGACATCGAGAAGATAGTCGCCGGTATCGCCCGCATTCCCGCCCGCACCGTTTCGCGCAGCGAAGGCGCGCGACTGCAGAACCTGGAACGCGATCTCAAGCGCGCGGTCTTCGGGCAGGACCAGGCCATCGAGACTCTGTGCAAGGCCATCTGGCGCGCCCGTGCCGGCCTTGGCCATCCCGACCGGCCGGTCGGTTCCTTCCTGTTCACCGGCCCCACCGGCGTTGGCAAGACCGAGGTAGCGAAGCAGCTGGCGAAAACCATGGGGGTCGAATTTTTGCGCTTCGACATGAGTGAATACATGGAGAAGCATTCGGTGGCCCGGCTGATCGGCGCGCCGCCTGGCTATGTCGGTTTTGACCAGGGCGGACTGTTGACCGAGGCTGTGACCCGGCATCCCTATGCCGTGCTGCTGCTCGACGAGATCGAAAAGGCGCACCCGGACCTGTTCAACATTCTGCTGCAGGTGATGGACTACGGCACTTTGACCGACAACAGCGGCAAGCATGTCGATTTTCGCAACGTGGTCCTGATCATGACCAGCAACGTCGGGGCCAGGGAGATGAGCGCCCGTCTCATCGGTTTCGGCGAGGGGCGGACGGCAACGGCGAAAGGGGCCGTCGAAAAGACCTTCTCGCCCGAGTTCCGCAACCGGCTCGATGCCATTGTCTCTTTCTCCGCCCTCGACAGCGATGTCATGGAGCGGGTGGTCGACAAGATGATCGCCGAGTTGAAGCGGCCGCTGGCCGACAAGGATGTCAGGCTGGAGCTGTCGCCGGCCGCCCGGCGCTATCTGGCCCGCAAGGGCTATGATCCGGCTTTCGGCGCCCGTCCCCTGTCGCGTCTGATCCAGAGCGAGATCGGTGACCTGGTGGCGAACGAGATCCTCTTCGGCCGGTTGCGTTCGGGCGGTCGGGTCCGCATCGGCTGCCGTGGCGACAGGCTCGTCTTCAGTTATCCGGATCACGGGGAGTGATGCCCGTCTATCGTCTCGGAGACGCCCTGGTCTTTCCGCCGCCGCATCTGGCCGAGGCAAACGGTCTGCTTGCCGTCGGCGGCGACCTGGCGAGCGAACGGCTGCTGCTCGCCTATTCGATGGGGATTTTTCCCTGGTTCAACGAGGGCGATCCCCTCCTCTGGTGGTCTCCGGATCCGCGCTGTGTCCTTTTTCCAGGTGAGTTGCACGTCTCCCGCAGTCTGGCGAAAACCCTGCGTCGCGGACGATACAGGATCAGCTTCGACCAGGCCTTCGATCAGGTCGTCGAGCTCTGCGCCGGACTGCGTCGCCGGTCTCAAGAGGGAACCTGGATCACTCCGCAGATGCAGGAGGCTTACGGTCGTCTGCACCGTCTCGGTTATGCCCACTCGGTGGAGGCCTGGCACGAGGGAGAGCTGGCAGGCGGTCTTTACGGAATCTGTCTGGGACGGTTCTTTTTCGGCGAGTCGATGTTCTCCCGGCGGCGGGACGCGTCGAAGGTGGCTTTTGTTACGCTGGTTCGCAGTCTGCAGGCGGCCAATTTTCTCCTGATCGACTGCCAGCTGCCCAGTCCCCATCTCCATTCCCTCGGGGCCCGTGACCTCGATCGCGAACGTTTTCTGCACCTGCTCGACCTCGGCGGTCTGCGGGTCTCTCCCCGCCCCGAACCCGGCTTTTTCCCCTCCGAACCGATCGCTTCAGCTGCGGTCTGACGATCCTTTTTGGTTGTCTAAAAATTAGGCAAAACGCCAGCGTCCGTCTGTCTCTGCCGATTGTGGATGTTCGTACCCAGATTGCCCACAGGGTTTTCCACGAAATTGTGGATGAGTTGGAAAAAAGCTTTTAAATCAATGGGATAATCAAATAATCAGGAAGGATTTTCCGACGGACTCTCGGCCAAGGTTCGGGTTTCACGCAGGAAAGTCTCGATTTTCTGCTGATCGCTCTTCAGGATGTTGATGAATTGCAGGCCGGCGGTCCGTTTCTCCGCCTGGTCATCGTCTTCCTCGGCGATCCAGACCACTTCCGCCAGGGCACAGATGGGGGTGTTTTCCGGCTGCAACTGGATGAGGACCATGCACAGGTCGGCCACCTGAACCGACGACTTGATGGCAAAGCGCAGCCCGCCGGTGCCGAGATTGATGGCGACCCGGGGAAAGTGTCCCAGTTTTTCCAGACTGCGCTGGCCGGCAAGAATGCGGACATTCTTTTCCCACTGGCTGCGAAAAGTACGCAGAGCACCGTGTCCGCGGGTATAGCGCAGGCCGACCGTCACGTCGCCACGGGGGTGGATGCGCCGCTGGAAGGCCTGCAGGTCGTTGTTGAGCCTGATCTCGACCTGGTCCCGGTCCAACTGCCGCTGGAAGTTTCCGGTGATGCGAATGCCGAGTCCCAGAGCTTCACCCACCAGTTCGACGGGCATCTCGGGTTCGAAGGGATATTCTTCGCCGGGACGGTTCTCGTAAGGGAAATAGAGGCAGATCACGTCTTCCGCAAGGCGAACCACGTAGGCGCTCAGATTTTCGATTCGCTCCTGGTCGTCGCGCAGGGGGCGCAGCAGCAGTTTCTGGTCCGGTCGGAAGTATTTCGAATAGGGCATGGTGTCAAGAATGAAAAAGGGGGACTGGCTCAGTCCCCCCTCTGGCTGCCGAAAAAGATTCGAGTGCAAGGCATCCGAATCTTTTTCGGCAGCCAGTGTTTATGTTCAGTTCACAATGCAATCGTTGTCGGGCAAAGGCCCTGCATACCGTTTTGACGGACAGAATAGGTTTTTTGCCTGCTCCTGTCTACATCTCGTGGCAGGAGTCGCAGTTGTCGTCGACGCTGAAGGCGGTGTCGCCGTCGTGGCAGGCGCCGCAGGCCTCGCCCTCGCCCATCTGGTCCATGGTGAAAGCAGGGTTCTTTTTCCGGTCGGGGACGAAAATCCCCGGATGACATTCGTCACAGCCGTACATCTCGGTGTGAACCGAGTGGGGGAAGGTGGCCGGGCCGGCGTCGGTTTCGAACTTGATATCCGCCGTCGGATGGCAGGCCGCGCAATTTTCACTGACCGAGAAGGCGGTATCGCCGTCGTGGCAGGCGCCGCAGGCCTCGCCCTCGCCCATCTGGTCCATGGTGAAATGCGGATTTTTCTTCTGGTCCGGCACGAACAGGTCCGGATGGCATTCGCTGCAGCCGTACATTCCGGTGTGAATCTCGTGGCTGAACAGGGCCGGCGCCGTGTCGTTGGTGAAACGGATGTCACGGGTCGGATGGCAGGTGCTGCAGTCTTCCTTGACGCTGAAGGCGCGGTCGCCGTTGTGGCAGGCGCCGCAGGCCTTGCCCTTTTCCATGTCGGCCATGGTGAAATCGGGGTTTTTCTTGGTGACGATATTGAAGATCTTGTTGTGGCAGGTCGGGCAGTTCTTGCCGACGGCCTCGAGATGGTTGTAATGGCTGAATTCGACCGGTCCGGTCGCCTCGACCTGGAACACGACCTTGTCCTTGATCCAGCGGGCGCTGAGGGGGCCGGGAACAATCAGCAGCATCAGAATGGCGATGGGCAGAATCCGTTTCATTCTTTCCTCCTGTCTTCCGGCATGCCGCCGGGCGGCGGTCCGGAATGCATCATTCACGGGTGGGCCGGTTGGCTCGGGCCTTCCCTGACTGGCAAGTTCCATGCCTCTTTGCCGGAGGCGTCTCTTCCCAGAGCGAGCCGGCCGGTCAGATCGTCGACAAACTGCCTGGCGACGCGGCCCGAACGGCTTCCGCGGCCGGCGGCCCAGCTCAAAGCCTCTTTTTCCAGCAATGGCGCGGGAATGTCAAGCTTCCGCTTTTTCGCCAGATGGTGGACGATGGCGAGATAGGTCTGCCGGCTGAAGGGATAGAAGCCGAGACTGATGCCGAACCGGTCGGAAAGGGAGAGCTTTTCGGCGATCCGCTCCTCGGGATGAATCTCTTCTTCACCGGTGTTTTCGGTCAGCTTTTCCGGTATCAGGTGGCGGCGGTTGCTGGTGGCGTAAATGAGCATGTTTTCCGGCGGCGTCTCGAGCCCGCCTTCGAGCAGGGCCTTGAGCTCCCGGTAGTCGATCTCCTGTTCGTCAAAGGACAGGTCGTCGCAGTAGAGGATGAACCGCCAGGGTGCGGGACGCAGGCGGGAGGCGATCTGCCGCAGATCGAAAAGATGTTCCTTCTGCAGTTCCACCAGCCGCAGTCCCTCGTCAGCGTAGAGACTGAGCAGGCTGCGCACGGCTGTCGACTTTCCTGTTCCCCGTTCTCCCCAGAGCAGCACATTGTTCGCCGGCAGGCCGCGGACGAACTGCCGGGTATTGCGCCGCAGGACGGCAAGCTGCCGGTCGATGCCGAGCAGGTCGTCCGGGTCGGGCAGGTCGGGATGGGCGATGGCCTCCAGATGGCCGCCGTCGTCGCTTGCCCGCCAGCGCAGGGCCAGGCAGCTTTCCAGATCGGGAAGGGGCGGAGCGTCCGGCACGAGCTGTCGCTCGAGGGCGGTTTCGCCCAGCTCGATCAGCCGTTCGATGCGTTCGAGCAGATGGTGCCAGTTGATTTCCCGCCGGTTCATGAGGTCCTTTCCCCGAAAGTGTGTCTTGAAGGCCGGTTGGGCCCGTTTGATGGCCGCATACTATACCAAAGGCGGCCGTTGCGCCCAGTCTTTTTCGGCGTCGGCGTTCTGTGGTAGATTCAGCCACCGCGCGATGGATGTCGGAAGGATTCGGGAAGGAGGCGATTTGAAAAACCGCACAGTCGAACAGTACGCCGTGGTGCCGCCGGGATTCGAGCCGGTCTGCGCCGCCGAGCTGGCCGCCCTCGGGATAACCGGCATCAGGCAGGAGAAGGGTGGCGTCAGATGGCAGGGCGGGCTGCGCGAACTCTATCTGGCCAACCTCTGGCTGCGAACGGCGAGCCGGGTGCTGGTGCGCTTCGCCGAGCTGACGGTCCGGGATTTTCCGACCCTGTTCCGCCGGGCGGCGCGCCTGTCCTGGGGGGAATTCGTCCGCCCCGGCCAGCGGGTCGCGTTTCGGGTGACCAGCCGCCGTTCGCGGCTGATGCACACCGGACGTATCTCCGAAACCCTCGCCCTGGCACTGCGGCACGCGCTGGGCGATCCGCCGGACAACCCGGAGCTTCCCGAGCAGCAGGTCGTGGTGCGGCTGCATCAGGACCGCATGCTGCTGTCGATCGACAGCAGCGGCGAGCATCTGCATCGACGGGGATACCGCCGGCTGCAGGGCAAGGCCCCCCTGCGGGAAAACCTGGCGGCGGGCATGCTGTTGCTGGCCGGCTGGAATGGAGAGACGCCGCTGGTCGATCCCTTCTGCGGCGCGGGAACCCTGCCCATCGAGGCGGCGCTCATCGCCGGTCGAATACCGCCCGGTCAGATGCGGACCTTCGCTTTCATGCACTGGCCCGGTTACAGGGCCGGACTGTGGAAACTGCTGCTCGACGAGGCGCGCCGGCATCGACGTCCTCTGCCGGCGGCGCTGATCGTCGCCGGCGACAGTGACGCCGCCGTGCTCGATCTGGCCCGGCAGAACGCCGAAACCGCCGGCGTCGGCGAGGCCATTGCCTGGAGCCGGAACGATTTCGCCGCCATTGGCCTGCCGGAATGCCCCGGGCTGGTGGTGGCCAATCCTCCCTACGGCGAGCGGCTGGGCGACGATGCCGAGGTGCGGCGGCTCTATCGGCGGTTGGGGGAGTGCTGCCAGCGGCAATGGCGCGACTGGAACAAGGCCATCCTGACGCCGAATCCTGCCTGGCTGGGCGACTGGGCGCGGGGGCGGCCGCACCTGCCGCTGCGCAATGGCGGCCTTGCCGTCTGGCTGGTCCGTGATGCTGTATTTGCCAATTAGGGGTTGATTTTTGGCGCCGGTTGCTCTAATGTTCACTTTCGTTTCGCTGGCGAAACCGGCGGAACCTGAGTCCGCAAGAGAAAGCGAGGTGATCCTCGGGTGGAAATCACGGTTGTCGACGGCAATGTCGAAAAGGCGATCCGGGTTCTGAAGCGCAAGCTGCAGCAGGAGGGCCTGTTTCGCGAGATGAAGCAGCGCAAGTTCTACGAAAAACCCTCCGTCAAACGCAAGCGCAAGGAGAAGGAAGCCCAGCGCCGGCTGCGCAAGAAGATGCGTTCCATGCGCCGGGACTGATCCCGCCGCCACAACGAACAGACAGAAAAAGGGCCGACCCTCGAGGGTCGGCCCTTTTTGTCTGTAAGGGATAACGGGACGTGCCGTAGTCTCTCCGGGTGAACCGTGGAGACGGTCGAGAAGGGGGCAGATGCAAGGCGTCCCGATGATCGAGGAGTGAGGTGAGGTGTCGTGGTTACAACTCCGCAGCGACGAGATCGAGAGCAACGCAGCAGATGGGCCCTTCTCGGCTGCCTGCTTGCTTACGCCGGCAGAACCGGCAGCTTCAGCCCGGCCAGATAGTCGACCATCTTCACCACCTGGCAGCTGTAGCCGTTTTCGTTGTCGTACCAGACATAGAGGTTGCAGCGGTTCCCCTGAACGATGGTGGCGCAGGAATCGACCACGCAGGCGTAGCCCGAGCCGACGAAATCGGTGGAGACGACATCGGGCGAATTGGTGTAGTCGATCAGTTCGTGCAGCGGCCCTTCCAGGGAGACCTCGCGCAGGTAGCTGTTGATCTCTTCGACGCTGGTTTCCTTTTCCAGGTTGAGGCTGAGAATGGCCAGGGAGACGTTCGGGGTCGGCACGCGGATGGCGTTGCCGGTCAGTTTCCCGGTCAGCTCCGGCAGGGCCTTGGCCACCGCCTTGGCGGCTCCGGTTTCGGTGATGACCATGTTCAGCGGTGCCCCGCGGCCGCGGCGCGACTTCTTGTGGTAGTTGTCGATCAGGTTCTGGTCGTTGGTGTAGGAGTGGCAAGTCTCGACATGACCGTTGACGATGCCGAAACGGTCATTGACCGCCTTGAGCACCGGCACGATGGCGTTGGTGGTGCAGCTGGCGGCGGAGAAGATCCGTTCGTCGTCGTTCAGCAGATTGTTGTTGATGCCGTAGACGATATTGGGCACATCCCCCTTGCCGGGAGCGGTGAGAATGACCTTGTCGATTCCTCCCGACTTCAGGTGCTGGCTGAGCCCTTCCCGGTCGCGCCATTTGCCGGTGTTGTCGATGAGAATGGCGTTGCTGATGCCGTAGCGGGCGTAGTCGACCTCGGCCGGATCGTTCGAATAGATGACGTGAATCAGGTTGCCGTTGGCGATGATGGCGTTCTCTTCCGGATCGACCTTGATCG
Source organism: Geothermobacter ehrlichii (assembly GCF_008124615.1). Taxonomy (NCBI): domain Bacteria; kingdom Pseudomonadati; phylum Thermodesulfobacteriota; class Desulfuromonadia; order Desulfuromonadales; family Geothermobacteraceae; genus Geothermobacter; species Geothermobacter ehrlichii. The sequence continues at coordinate 14,365 of NZ_VNIB01000011.1, read as the reverse complement.
TTCCCATGAAGGGGCCGTGCACCGAATCGCGGCGCAGCAGGCTGGCCCGCTTGACCAGGTCGTCCTCGCTTCCCTTGCGCACCACCACGGCGCGCAGGCGCAGCTTGTTGCCGCCGCCGGTCTGGTCGATGAGAATGCGCGCCAGCAGGCGTCCGATGCGGCCGAAGCCGTAGAGCACGACATCGCGCGGCTCGCTCAGGATCGGCTTGTGGCCGGTGTTGATCTCCTTCAGTTCCTGGCGGACGAATTCGTCGATGTCGAGATTGCCCGCCTGCGCCTGGTAACGGACCGTCAGTTTGCCGATGTCGATGCGGGCCGGGGCCAGATCGAGTTTGGCGACCGCTTGCAGCACCGGCATGGTATCACGCACCGACAGTTCGTTTTCGAGAATCTGGCGGGCGAAGCGGTGGGCGCGGAGGATGTCGATGGTCGACTGGTGCACCAGCTTGCGGTCGTAGATGGTGATGACCACATCGTTGTCGCGGTAGAGACGGCCGATGATGGGCAGCATCTGCTCGGCAATCGCTTCTCTTTCTTTCCAGTCCGAGAAATAGCGTACCTGTTTTTCTGTCAGCATAGATCGTCCTTCCTTGTTGCAGGGGTTAAGCCAAAACCGCGCCATACTAAACGGAAAAGGCCGGCGAAGGCAAGGTTTCGTAGACGAAAATTTTTGTCGCTGGACTTGCCGGTCATGGGCTGTTATTCATAAATGCAGTCCGACCGTCAGGGTCGGAAATCTGACCATGAATAAAGGAGGATTGCAGGCATGGCCGACAGGGTTTCCTACCAAGAACTGGGTCTGGTGAACACGCGCGACATGTTTGCCCGCGCCATGAAGGGCGGTTATGCCGTCCCGGCCTACAATTTCAACAACCTGGAGCAGTTGCAGGCGATCATCACCGCCTGTGCCGAGACCGCTTCGCCGGTCATCATCCAGGTCAGCAAGGGTGCGCGCAATTACGCCAACGAAACCATGCTGCGCTACATGGCCATGGGAGCGGTGAAGATGGCGCGGGAAATGGGCGCCGACATCCCCATCGCCCTGCACCTCGATCACGGTGATTCCTTCGAACTGTGCAAGGCCTGCGTCGATTCCGGTTTTTCGTCGGTGATGATCGACGGCTCGCACCTGCCCTATGAGGAGAATGTCGCCCTGACCCGCAAGGTGGTGGAATATGCCCACCAGTACGATGTGACGGTCGAGGGGGAGCTCGGTGTGCTGGCTGGCATCGAGGACGAGGTGGAGGCAGAGCATTCGACCTACACCCGGCCGGAAGAGGTGGAGGATTTCGTCAGCAAGACCGGTTGCGACTCGCTGGCCATCTCCATCGGCACCAGCCACGGCGCCTACAAGTTCAAGCTCAAGGAGGGCGAGGAGGTGCCGCCGCTGCGGTTCGACATTCTCGAGGAGATCGAAAAGCGCATCCCCGGCTTCCCCATCGTTCTGCACGGAGCCTCCAGCGTGGTGCAGGAGTACGTGCAGCTGATCAACCGCTACGGCGGCAGTATGGAAGGGGCGGTCGGCGTTCCCGAGGAGCAGCTGCGGCGGGCCGCCCGCAGCGCCGTCTGCAAGATCAACATCGATTCTGACGGCCGGCTGGCGGTGACCGCCAAGGTGCGCGAGTATCTGGCCAACAACCCGGCCGAGTTCGATCCGCGCAAGTATCTCGGCGAGGCGCGCAAGGAGCTGATCCGGCTGATCAAGCACAAGAACGAAGCCGTGCTGGGGAGTGCCGGCAAGGCGTGAGGAGTTTTTCGTTCGCGGCCACCCGTGCCCGGTGGCCGCGAACGGACTCGCAATTTGTTACTCGCGATTCTCGGTTCGAGAATCGCGCTTCTATTTTTTCCGCCTCTTCTCGAACCGCACGTCGATTTGCAACCTTTCCCCCTGCCGTTCGATGTCGAGGGTGCGTTCGTCGCCCGCCTCGAGCCGGCTGATTTCGTAAACCAGGTCGAAACTTTCCTTTACCGGCTGCCCGCCGATGCGCAGGATCACGTCCCCTTGCCGCAGCCCGGCCCGGTCGGCGTTGGAACCGGGAACGACGCTGCCGACCACCACCCGGCCGTCGTCGTCCGCCAGTATGACGCCGAGCTTGACCCGGTCGCGATCGTGAATTTCGTAGCGGGTGTAGAGCAGGTAGTCGAAGGGGGGCATGGGAAAGGCCGGAACCCTGACGTTCATCAGCCGGTCCTTCCTCTCTTCGGGGACTTCGATTTCGTGGGAGCCGACCAGCACGTAGGAGGTCGGCAGGCGGCGGAAGACCCGGCGCGGAATTCCGAAGCCGTTGCGGACGTGGTTGCCGCCGGCCACCACCACCATGCGCATCCTCTCGTTGCCGGGCCGGGCGAGCCAGTCGGCGATGCTGGCGGCCATGGTTTCGTCCCACAGGGTCTGAACGCGCTGAAAGCCCTCGAGCATGGCCTTGCCGGCGCTGTGACCGCCGAAGATGGCCTTGACCAGGGCTGTCTGGTAGGGATCGTTCAGGTCCATCTTCGGCAGGGATTGCCGGGCCTCCGCCGGTAGCTGGTCAAGGTTCTTCCGGCCGACCTGGCTGACCAGCTTCTTGTCGGCGTTGAGGCCGCGGATGGGAATCTTCTTTTCCCTGGCCAGTTCCAGCAGGTCGCGATAGAGCCCGAAATCCATGCTCCAGGTTCGGAACCAGCGGGACCGCTTGAGGAAGGTCTTTTCGTCCAGTCGGCCGGCGACCCAGTCGTCGAGCACCTCCTGCTGGGCGGGGGTGAACATCTCCATGCCGAGGGAGACCTGTCCCGGCCAGCGCTCGGCCATCGCCCGCAAGATGTCGAGCTGCAGCCGGTGCGAGGCCGGATTGTCGTGGGTTTCGCCGACGTAGACGATGCGGGCGTCGGTCACCGCCGCCAGCATCTGTTCCCTGCCGACGTAGATGCCGGTCGGCAGGTGCAGGACGTCGCCGATTTCGGGTGGGCGCGGCGGCGGGTATGGGGATTCGGGGTTGCCCAGGGGCTGCTGCCGGATGCCGGCGCAGCCGCCAAGAAGCAGAAGCAGCAGAATGGGCAGAACGGCGCGCATGCCAACGGCCATGAAAACCTCCATCGCTTGGCGGCAGGATGTCGAGATGGACCTAAGCGGCATGGGCAGACGGGCTGCACGGTCGGTACGGCCTGGCGCCACGGCCGCTTTTTCGCCAGATTTCGGCTTGTCGACAACCTGCTAGAAAATGTGTTTCGAATAGAAAATTTCGGTGATCTCCTGCTCCAGCACCGTGCGGATGTGCTGCTGTTCGGCTTCGGGAATGTCCTCGGCGTTGATGGCGAACAGGTACTGGTCGAGGTCGAGGTCCTTCAGCCGCATCTTGGTGTGGAACAGGTTCTCCTGGTAGATGTTGATGTCGACGCACTGGTAGCGGGCGAGAATCCGCTTCTTGATGTACTGCTGAATGGAGCGCAGGCGGTGGTCCATGAAGTGCTTGCGTCCCTTGACGTCCCGGGTGAAGCCGCGCACCTTGTAGTCGATGACGACGATGTCCGACTCGAACGACTCGATCAGGTGGTTGAGGGCCTTCAGTGGGCTGATCTTGCCGCAGGTGGAGACGTCGATGTCGACCCGAAAGGTGGAGACGCCGCTCTTGGAGTCGGTTTCCGGGTAGGTGTGGACGCAGAGGTGGCTCTTGTCCAGGTGCGCCAGAACCTGCTCCGGCTTTGGGTCGACCGGCTCCTCGGCGATGAGGATGGTGACGCTGGCCCCCATGGGATCGTAGTCCTGGCTGGAGATGTTGAGGATGTTGGCGCCGATGATGTCGGCGACCTCGGTCAGGATGCGCACCAGGCGCTCCGAGTTGTACTCCTCGTCGATGTACTCGAGATATTCCTTGCGCGCCTGCGGCCGCTTGGCGTAGCAGACGTCGTAGATGTTGAAGGAGAGGGTCTTGGTCAGGTTGTTGAAGCCCCGCAGTTTCAGCTTGGGGCGTCGACGGTACCGCAGGTTCCTGCTGTTGCGCTTTGCGACCATGGCATGCATCTCACTTTGTCCGGGATATGCTGGCCGGGCCAGAACGAGCAATTAAAGCACAAATCGTCCCGGGGACCAAATGTAAAATTGGCCCCCCAAATCCAGCGCCTGGTTTGTGGACCGAGGGGGCCGGAACGGGCCCAGATGCAAGGCGCCCGGCCGATTCGGACGCAGGCGTAGTAGAGGCCACGTCGAGTACCTGAGCGATGCCGGCAACGAAGCAGATGGGATTGTTACGGTAGCCGAATCCCGAAGGCAGGCGGTGGGGGGCAGTATTCGCCCATGCCGGGCGGTGGCGGAGAGGCCGGCGGAATCAGCCGCCGGCCGCCTCTTTCTGCTGCCGTTCGTTCATCACCTTGTAGGCGCAGAACTCGCCGCACATGGTGCAGGCGCCGTGTTCCTCGTCGACCCCCGACTCGGCGCGCATCCGCCGCGCCTTTTCCGGGTCGATGGCGAGCCGGAACTGTCCTTCCCAGTCGAGCTGCTTGCGGCAGCGGGCCATGGCCAGATCCTGCTCCCAGGCTCCGGGCACGCCCTTGACGATGTCGGCGGCGTGGGCGGCGATGCGGCTGGCCATTACCCCTTCGTGTACGTCCTCCACCGTCGGCAGGCGCAGGTGCTCGCTGGGGGTGACGTAGCAGAGGAAATCGGCGCCGGCGGCGGCGGCGAGGGTGCCGCCGATGGCGCAGGTGATGTGATCGTAGCCGGGGGCGATGTCGGTCACCAGCGGCCCGAGCACGTAGAAGGGAGCGCCGTGGCAGAGGCGCTTCTGCAGCTTGATGTTGGCCTCGATCTGGTTCAGCGGCACGTGCCCCGGGCCTTCGATCATCACCTGGACGCCGGCGTCCCAGGCGCGCTGGGTCAGTTCGCCGAGCAGGATCAGCTCGTGGATCTGGGCTCGGTCGGTAGCGTCGGCCAGACATCCGGGGCGGAAGCCGTCGCCGAGGGAGAGGACGCAGTCGTAGGGTTTGACCAGTTGCAGCAGCTTGTCATAGTGCTCGAAAAGGGGGTTTTCGGCGTTGTTGTGCGCCATCCACTCGACGGTGAAGGAGCCGCCGCGGGAGACGACTTCCATCACCCGCCCCTCGTTGCGCATCCGCTCGACGGTGGAGCGGGTGACGCCGCAGTGAACGGTGATGAAATCGACCCCGTCTTCGAGGTGCTTTTCGATGCCGGCGAAGATGTCGTCCACGGTCATGTCGACGATCGCTTTGCGCTGCACGTTGACCGCCTCCAGCGCCGCCTGGTAGAGGGGGACGCTGCCGATGGTGACGCCCGCTTCGGCGATGACCGCCCGGCGAATCTCGTCGACCGGGCCGCCGGTCGACAGGTCCATGATGGCGTCGGCGCCGGCGGCGACCGCCACCCTGGCCTTCTCCATCTCCTTGTCGATGGAGACGTCGTCCTTGCTGGTGCCGATGTTGGCGTTGACCTTGGTCCGCAGCCCCTCGCCGACGGCCAGCGGGCGCACGCCCGCGTGCTTGCTGTTGAGGCAGATGATGGCGGTGCCGGCGGCGATTTTTTGCCGCAGGATTTCAGGGTCGATCTTCTCCGCCGCTGCGGCGGTTTTCATCTCTTCGGTGATCAGGCCCTTGCGGGCGGCTTCGAGCTGAGTCATGGTTGGTCCTTTTGTTTTGATGCGGTAGTAAAATGAAAAGTCAAGAACAGGAGTCAGGAGTCAGAATTCAGGAGCCAGGAGAAATTCTCAAACCCGCCCCCCTTTTGTGTCCTGTTTGCGCAGAGTTGGTTCTGCCTCGTTGTCGGTGCGTTTTCAAACGCCAAAGTCGCTGCCATCTTCAGGATGTCGGCCGCAGAACTCGGAAGGTTTTTCCTCTGACCCCGGGCTTCTGCTCCTGAATTCTGGTTCTACAATATCTCTTTAGCCCCCCGCCAGTGGTTGACCGGGCCGTGTCCGCGGCCGAGGTCGACGGCGGTGCGGATGGCGGCAGTGATGAATTTCTTGGCCTTCCCGACTGCCACCGGCAGGGGTTCGCCTCGCGCCAGCAGGGTGGCGATGGCGGCGGAGAAGGTGCAGCCGGTGCCATGGGTGTTGCGGCCGGCGAGGCGTTCGCAGCTCCAGCGATGGACGCCCTGCGGGGTCAGGAGCAGATCGACCGCCTCGCCGCGCAGATGTCCGCCCTTGATCAGCACGTTGCGGGCGCCCATGGCGAGCAGTTTCTCTCCGGCGCGTTCCATTTCCTTCTCTCCCTCGATGGGAATGCCGGTCAGGGCTGCCGCTTCCGGAACGTTCGGCGTCAGCAGGTAGGTTTGCGGCAGCAGCCTGTCGATCAGGGTGGCGACGGCGTCCTGGCGCAGCAGGGGAGCGCCCCCCTTGGCGATCATCACCGGGTCGACCACCGCCGGAAGGCCGTAGCGCTCGACCAGTCCGGCGGCGCAGGCGACGATCTCGGCGCTGTAGAGCATGCCGGTCTTGACGACGTCGGCGCCGATGTCGTCGATAACCGCCGTGACCTGTTCACTGACGAAATCGGCCGGGCAGGGATGGATGCCGCTGACGCCGAGGGTGTTCTGGGCGGTGAGGGCGGTGAGGGCCGACATGCCGTAGCCGCCGAGCAGGGCGATGGTTTTCAGGTCGGCCTGGATGCCGGCGCCGCCGCCGGAATCGGAGCCGGCGATCGTCAGCACCCGGCCGCGCGGCTCGGGGTGGCGGCGGTTGGCGATCAGGGCCAGCTCGCGCGCCGCCAGGCGCGGGTCGTCGGCGTCGCGCAGGGCGGAGATGACGGCGACGGCGTCGGCGCCGAGATCGAACAGGCGCGGCGCCCGGTCGCGGTCGATGCCACCGATGGCCACCAGCGGCCGGTCGACCGCCCGGCGGATTTCGCCGAGGCGCTCCGGCCCGACCAGTTCGGCGTCCTGCTTGCTGCCGGTGGGATACATGCTGCCGACGGCGATATAGTCGGCGCCGGCGGCGGCCGCGGCCCGGGCCTGCTCGACGGTGCGGGTCGAGACGCCGATCAGGTGGCCTGTGCCGAGAATCTTCCGCGCTTCGGCTGGCGGGGTGTCGTCCTGGCCGAGGTGGACGCCGTCGGCATCGACCGCCAAGGCCAGATGCGGATGGTCGTTGATAAGGAAGATGGCTCCGTATTCGCGACAGAGGTCGCGCAGCCGGCGGGCGATGGGGGCCTGCTCTTCGACGCTTCTGTGCTTGTCGCGGTATTGCAGGATGCGCACCCCGCCGGCAAGGACGGCGCGGCAGGTATCGAGGTAGCGGCCGGCCGGATCGGCGGTGGTGATGTAATAGATTCCTTCGAGCATGACAGCCCCAGACGCAGACAGCACCGCGCCGGGGCCGGCCGCGATGCTGTCTGCAGAAATCGCTCTGGCCGCTTCCCTACGCCGGCATGACCCGGATCAGGTTCGAAGGGTCGCCCTGCCTGTCGCAGGACTCTCAGTCTTCACTCCCCCAGCGGTGCTGTCAGCTATTCGATTGTCGGTTTCAGGCAAGGACGATGCGGTTGTTCAGCAGATCGATCTCCTCGATCACGCCCTCGATCTGTTCTTTTTTGCCGAAAACGTCGATCAGGGTGATGCTGCCGTCTTTGGGCAGCAGCGAGGCGATATTGTCCAGTTGCCGTTCGGTTTCGCCCCTGACCAGCATCAGCGGCCCGTTGTCGAGACACATGCCGCGACCTCCAGTAGTTGATTTGATTGCAGACTAGCCAATGGGTCGAGGGACTGTCAATGCCCAATTCCACCACCACTTTCGGCGGCCTGGTGGCGTTTTCTTTGCCTCCGTCCCCGAGGCATGCTAGAAAAACGAAATTCAGAGGGAGGAGTCGGGCGTCGTTTTCCGCCGGGCAAGGAAGACAATTCAAGGAGCGAAGAGTGATGGCCATGTCGCATCCCAACCAGGTCCGGATCGATCTGTCGGCCCTGCGGCACAATTTTCGGCTGGCGAAAAGGGCCTTTTCCGGCCGTCCCCTGCTGGCGGTGGTCAAGGCCGACGCCTACGGTCATGGCGCCGAGCAGGTAGCCCGGGCCCTGCACGACGAGGGCGCCGAAATGTTCGGCGTGGCGCATCTGCGCGAGGCCGAATCGCTGCGGCGGCTCGGGCTGGTGCAGCCGATTCTGCTCTTTTGCGGCGCCGATCCCGGCGATGCCGGCGTTCTGGCCGACCTCGGCCTGGTGCCGATGCTGTTCGATCTGGAGCTGGCGCGGGCACTGGATGCGGCCGGCCGGGCGCGGGGGCGCAGGATTCCCGTCCATCTCAAGATCGATACCGGCATGGGGCGGGTCGGTTTCCGGCCTGAAGAACTCGACCAGGTGCTGGCGGCGCTCGCCGCCCTGCGCCATGTGGCGATCGAGGGCGTGGTGTCCCACCTGGCGATGGCTGACGAGCGGGAGCATCCCTGGTCCGACCGGCAGTACGACACCTTCGCCGCCTGTCTCGAAAGGGTGCGGCAGGCCGGTTTTCAGCCGCGCTGGGTGCACCTGAGCAACAGCGCCGGCCTGTTCGGCAGGGAGTTCCCCCTGTGCAACCTGGCGCGTCCCGGCATCAGCCTGTATGGCGGCCTGCCCGGCGAAGGGTTTCGCCACCTCGACCTGAAGCCGGTGATGTCCTTCGTCAGCCGGGTGGCGCAGGTCAAAAAGGTGCCGGCCGGAACCGGCATCTCTTACGGTCACCGCTTCGTGACCCGGCAGGAGAGCCTGCTGGCCGCCATCCCGGTCGGTTATTCCGACGGCTACCTCCGCGCCCTGACCAACAGGGCGCAGGTGCTGATACGCGGGCGCCGGGTGCCGCTGGTGGGCAGGGTCTGCATGAACTGGATTCTGGCCGATGTCGGCGCTCTGCCGCGGGTCGCGGTCGGCGATCCGGTCACCCTGCTCGGAACCGACGGGTCGGAGTGCATCCGCGGCGACGAGCTGGCCGGCTGGGCGGATACCATCGACTACGAGATCTTCTGCCTGCTCGGATCGTGCAATCCGCGCTGTTATCTCGGGCGGTGAAAAGAGGCGCAAAAAGAGGTATACGCTGCTTTTGCGGCCGCGAAAACGGTTGCCAGCAGACCGTTCGGCATGGTAGATAAGGCCTTTCTTCACAGACCGGCAGCAAAGGGAATGGCTCCCCCGAAAACCGCCATCCGCGCATGACGGTTTTTTCTGTTTTGACCGACAACAGACCGAGGTTGACCCATGGCGAAAATCAAGCGTGCCCTGATCAGTGTCTCCGACAAGACCGGCATCGTCGAATTTGCCAGTGAGCTGGCGAAGTTCGGTGTCGAAATCCTTTCCACCGGCGGAACCGCCCGGCTGATGCGGGAAGCCGGACTGGCCGTCAAGGACGTCTCCGAGTTCACCGGCTTTCCCGAAATGCTCGACGGCCGGGTCAAGACCCTGCATCCGAAGATTCACGGCGGCCTGCTCGGGCTGCGCGACAACCCGGACCACGTGGCGACCATGGAACAGCACGGCATCGAGCCGATCGACATGGTGGTGGTCAACCTCTACCCCTTCGAGGCGACGGTCGCCAATCCCGGCTGCAGCCTGGAGGACGCCATCGAAAACATCGATATCGGCGGACCAACCATGCTGCGCAGCGCCGCCAAGAACAACCGTTCGGTCACGGTTCTGGTCGATCCGGCCGACTACGGTGCGGTACTCGAGGAGATGGGGACTTCCGAGGGTGCCGTCTCCGAGGCGACCAATTTCCGGCTGGCGGTGAAGGTCTACCAGCATACCGCGGCCTACGACGCCGCCATCTCCAACTGGCTGGGACGCCGTCTCGGCGAGGAGCATGCCGATTTTCCGCCGGTGCTGACCCTGCAGTACCGCAAGGCGCAGGGGATGCGCTACGGCGAGAATCCGCACCAGAAGGCGGCATTCTATGTCGAGCAGAAGGTCGCCGAGGCCTCCGTCAGTACCGCCCGGCAACTGCAGGGCAAGGCCCTTTCCTACAACAACATCGCCGATACCGACGCCGCTTTAGAGTGCGTCAAGCAGTTCAGCGAGGGTCCGGCCTGCGTCATCGTCAAGCACGCCAATCCCTGCGGCGTAGCGCTCGGCGCCACGCCGCTCGAGGCCTACCGGCGGGCCTTTTCCACCGACCCGGAATCGGCCTTCGGCGGCATTATCGCCTTCAACTGCGAGCTGGACGGCGAAACCGCGGCCGCGATCTGCGAAAAGCAGTTTGTCGAGGTGATCATCGCGCCGAAGGTGAGCGAAGAGGCCGCCGTGGCGGTGGCCGCCAAGAAGAACGTCCGCCTGCTCGAATGCGGCTTCTGGCCGCAGGAGCCGGCCCCGCGTCTCGATTTCAAGCGGGTCAACGGCGGCCTGCTGGTGCAGGACACCGACCTGGCCCTGCTCGCGGAGATGAAGGTGGTGAGCAAGCGCCAGCCGACCGAAGAGGAACTGAAGAACCTGCTCTTCACCTGGAAGGTGGCCAAGTTCGTCAAGTCGAACGCCATCGTCTACGGCAGGGATGGCATGACCATCGGCGTCGGCGCCGGCCAGATGAGCCGGGTCAATTCCGCCCGCATCGCCGCCATCAAGGCCGAGCACGCCGGGCTCGAGGTCAAGGGGGCGGCCATGGCCTCCGATGCCTTCTTCCCCTTCCGTGACGGCATCGACAACGCGGCGAAAGTCGGCATCACCGCCGTCATCCAGCCGGGCGGTTCGATCCGCGACGAGGAAGTGATCGCCGCCGCCGACGAGCACGGCATGGCGATGGTCTTCACCGGGATGAGGCATTTCAGGCATTGAGAAAGGCGGGGACGAGGGACGAGGGACGAGCAAAAACGACTTGTCCCTCGTCACTCGTCACTCGTCACTTTAGGAGAACTGTCATGAACATTCTCGTTGTTGGCGGCGGTGGCCGCGAACATGCCCTGGTCTGGAAGATCGCCCAGTCAAGTCTGGTGGACAAGGTCTATTGCGCCCCGGGCAATCCGGGGATCGCCGCGCAGGCCGAATGCGTCGATATTGCCGTCGATGACATCGACGGTCTGCTCGCTTTCGCCCGGCAGCAGCAGATCGGTCTGACCGTGGTCGGACCGGAGCTGCCCCTGACTTTGGGCATCGTCGACCGTTTCCGGCAGGCGGGACTGGAAATTTTCGGCCCCGATCGCCAGGCGGCGCGGCTGGAAGGCAGCAAGAAATTCTGCAAGGACATCATGGCCAAATACGGCGTGCCGACGGCCGCCTACGGTACCTTTACCGACCGCGACCAGGCGGTGGCCTTCATTCGCGAGCAGGGCGCGCCGATCGTGGTCAAGGCGGACGGCCTGGCGGCCGGCAAGGGCGTGGTGGTCGCCCGCAGCGAGGAAGAGGCGATCGCTGCCGTCGACGCCTGCATGCTCGACGCCGCTTTCGGCGAGGCCGGCCGGATCGTGGTCATCGAGGAGTTCCTCGACGGCGAGGAGGCCTCGTTCATCGCCTTTACCGACGGCAGGACCATCCTCCCCCTGGCCTCGTCCCAGGATCACAAGCCGGTTTTCGACGGTGACCAGGGGCCGAATACCGGTGGCATGGGGGCCTATTCGCCGGCGCCGGTGGTGACCGACGAGGTGCACCGGCAGGTGGTCGAAGAGATTCTGCAGCCGCTGGTGGCCGGAATGGCCGCCGAGGGCTGCCCCTTCAACGGTATTCTCTACGCCGGCCTGATGGTCAGGGACGGCCGGGCGAAGGTGCTCGAGTTCAACGTCCGGTTCGGCGATCCCGAGTGCCAACCGCTGCTGATGCGGCTGAAGTCGGACCTGGTGCCGGTGCTGCAGGCCTGCGTGCGTGGCGAGCTCGACCGCGTGAGTCTCGAATGGCACGACAAGGCGGCGGTCTGTGTGGTCATGGCGTCCGGCGGCTATCCCGGCAGCTATGTCAAGGGGCACCCGATCGAGGGACTGGACCGGGCCGCAGCCATCGACGATCTCTTCGTCTTTCATGCCGGTACCGGCTTGAAAGACGGCAGGATCGTCAATCAGGGCGGGCGGGTTCTCGGCGTGACCGGTCTTGGCGCGGACATTCCGACGGCAATCCGCAAGGCCTACCAGGGGGTAGAGACAATTTCCTGGCAGGATGTGCATTACCGTACTGACATCGGGGCGAAGGCGGTAAAGCGGTAAAGCAGCAAAGGCGGCAAAAGGCTAAAGGCTAAAGGCTATTGTTCCCCTTTTGCCTTTCGCCCTTGGCCGATTTTGATTTTTCAAGGAGTTTTCCGATGAGCGACAAACCGTTGGTCGGCATCCTCATGGGCAGCGACAACGACTACGCGATCATGGTCGAGACGGCGAAGGCCCTGAAGGAGCTGGACGTTCCGTTCGAGATGACGGTCAGCAGCGCCCACCGGACGCCGGCGCGGACCGCCGAGTACGTCCGTTCGGCTCGGGACCGTGGCTTGCAGGTATTGATCGCCGGCGCCGGGGCGGCAGCGCATCTGGCCGGCGTGGTGGCGGCGGAGACGACACTGCCGGTGATCGCCGTTCCCATCGACGCCACATCCCTCAAGGGGCTCGACGCCCTGCTGGCCATGGTGCAGATGCCGGCCGGCATTCCGGTGGCGACCATGGCCATCGGCAAGGCCGGAGCGCGCAACGCCGGCATCTTCGCGGCGCAGATTCTGGCGACCCGCGATGCCTCCCTGGCGGAGCGGCTGGAGAGGCAGCGGCGGAAGATGGCCGAAGGGGTGCTGGAAAAGGCCGAAAAATTGCAAAAGCGACTGGCGGAAGACGGTTTCTGAAGGCTGCCCGCTTTTCCTGGAACCGGCGGCGGAACGATTTGTCCGGGCCGGGGTTGACAGCGGGAAAACCCATCGACTAACGTGGAAAGGATTGACCCGGTTGCCGGGTCGTCCGGACCAAGATCACCAACCCATCAGGAGAGTTCCTTGACCACCCGAGACAAGAGCTTCTTCGAGCATATCTGGGACTTTTTCTGTTCCCTCAAGCTGGCCATCGCCACCCTGATCCTGCTGGCCATCACTTCCATTATCGGCACCGTCATCCAGCAGAACGCCAATCCCCAGGATTACATCCGGGAATACGGCCAGACCGCGTACAAGATCTTTCTGGCCCTCGACTTTCTCGACATGTACCACTCCTGGTGGTTCATCACCCTGCTGGTCGTCTTCGCCGTCAACCTCACCTGTTGCTCGATCAAGCGGTTGCCGCGCATCGTCCGTCTGGTGCGCAACCCCGAGCTGACGCCGGACGAGAAGTTCTACAAGAGTCTGGGACGCAAGGGGGAGGTCGAAACGGCGCTGGATGCGGAGCAGGCCGCCGAGCGGCTGAACACTTTTCTCGGCAAGGCGTTCGCCAGTCCGCGCCGTACCGAGGAAGGGGGCCGAATCCATCTCTTCGCCCAGAAGATGGCCTGGGCCCGCTTCGGAGTCTACGTGGTTCATGCCTCGATCCTGATCATTTTCGCCGGTGCCATGATAGGGGCACTCTGGGGCTACAAGGCGTTCGTCAACATCCCCGAGGGGAGCAGCACCGACAAGGTTTGGCCGCGTGGCGGCGAGCAACCGATCGATCTCGGCTTTTCGGTTCGTTGCGACCGGTTCGAGGTGCAGTACTATCCTGGTTCCATGCGTCCGAAGGAGTTCGTTTCCGATCTGGTGGTGCTGGAAGACGGCAAGGAAGTGTTGAAAAAGACCATCGAGGTCAACGATCCGCTGACCTGGAGAGGCATCACCTTCTACCAGTCGAGCTACGGCCCCATGGGCAATCCGCAGTTCCGGTTCCGGGTGCGGGAACGGGCGACGGGCAAGACGGTCGAGGTGACCGCCCGCCAGGGACAGCCGGTGTCGCTCCCCGGTGGAGCCGCTTTCCGGGTTGCCGATTTCACCGAGCAGTTCCAGAACTTCGGGGCCGCCGTGCGAATCGAGCTGCTGCCGGGCACGACGCATGAGCACAAGCCGGGCGAACGTCATCCGTCTTTCGTGGTGCTGAAGAATTTTCCCGAGTTCGATGCCCAGCGTGGTGGCCGCTATATCTTCAGCCTGCTCGATTTCAAGCAGCGTTACTACACCGGCCTGCAGGTGGCGAAGGATCCCGGCGTCTGGGTTGTGTGGCTCGGCTGTTTCCTGATGGTGACCGGCTGTTTCGCCGCCTTCTTCCTGTCGCACCGGCGAATCTGGATCACCATCGAACCGACGGAGCAGGGGAGCCGGGTGCGCTACGGCGGCAATGCCCATCGCAACCAGCCGGCGTTCGAGATCTGGTTCGAAAATTTCAGCAGCGAGCTGGAATCATCCATAAAAAGCTGATAACGCGATCGGTCGCCCGGCGCTGATGGCGCGTACGGGTTTCCAGAGGCTCAGGAGGCACTATCATCATGCTCAGCGTCAAGCTTTTCAACCTCACCACCATCGCCTATTTCGGCGCCATGGTCATCTTTATTTCCTATTTGGTCACCCGCAGCCGGACC